>JAZQSZ010000161.1:0-4481 GCA_045630365.1 Paludibacteraceae bacterium
CAGCCAAATATAGCGGCTGAGCAAAAGAGCTGTGTTTTGTTTGGGCATAAGATTAGAATTTAATGCCACAAAAGTACAAAAATTCTTACACATATGCAAATATAACTGACAAAATGTGGCATTTTAGTGCAAAAATGCCACTTTTTTTGAGGGTTTGGTGGGTGCAACTTATGGTGTTTCCTCGGTACTCATATAGGTATCTATCGTGTATCTAACGTATATCTATCGTGTATCTACCGTAATTAATAGCGTACGGATAGCGGGAAAACAGGTTAGTTTTCACTAATCCGTTCGCCCTTCTCGTTGATAAGATAGCTTTCTCTGTCCTTGCTTACTGCGATGGCTGCGAGCCCTTGCTCGTTGTTAATACTCATCGAATCGTATTCCATCGGTAGGATCGTGTTGCCTTGATCATTCACGAGTCCGTACTTATTGTTCTTCTTGATTATCAGTATGTTGTATTTCTTTCTTGGTATAATACTTTGGTACTCCATTGGCAATACTACCTCGCCATTGGTTCGGATTGCTCCTTCATGGGCTTCTTTGCTTTCGGGGGTGGTTTCGCGCACGATGATCACATCGCGGAGGTTGCTGTGCATCACATGGGAGTACTTGGGCTCTGCGATTACTTGGCCTTGTGCGGTCATGATGCCGAACTTTCCTTCTTCGTAGAACGCTATGCTGTCTGGCGTGCACCAGTAGAAGAGCCAATCGGGGTAGCAGTTGCTGCGGTAGTGTTCTTGGTAGTGGGTTTGTGCGATGATTTGTTCGTTAGGGTTGATGATTGCCAGTCCAATCTCGTTGCGGATGATTGCGTATCCCTCTGCGGTGGCTGGTCGGAGGTAGTTGTATTGCTTGCTCACCGGGTTGCCATCCTTGTTGATTTGGTAGTATTTACCGTCTTTGGCTACGATAATCATGTCGGAGCGCTCATTGACTGCTTCGCGAACTACTTCGTCGTACTCCATTGGGAGGTGTTGGTTGCCCTCGGCGTCGATGGCTCCCCACTTGCCTGCTTGGTTTTGTACCCAGTAGTAGCCTTGTTTGACCATGAGTGTTTGGTACTGTGGGAGGATGATGGTGTTGTAGTCTGCGTCGCATACGCCCCAGAGTTGGCCTTCGCGGTAAACTATGTCTGTGCCCAATCCTGGATACTGGATGCATTTCTCGATGAATTGTCCTGTGCGTGCGTCAATCTGCTGGAGTTGGAAGTGTGGTTGGATAGTCATGATCTCGAAGATTGTTCCCCAGATGTGTGTGATGTGCTGGTGCTTGTCAGTTGGTCCGTAGATGATATCACCTTGTCGATTGGCAATACCTTGCTCGCCTGTAGTAGTTGTAAACACGGTGTAGTCACCATTGAATGCACGCATACGTGCCAAATTTTGGATTTTCATCTGCATAAATCTGTATAATTAGGTTAATTTTGAAAAATATCTCTCCAATAAAATCGTGCTAAGGAATTTAAACCCTTCTCAAACGCCATTTTGGCGGTTAAGCCGCAGCGTAGGGTGTATAGTGGATGGTGTAAGTCCTTACGCGCGCGCGAATATAATAAGGTCCCTGCGGGGCTTTTTCATTACAAGGTTTTTAAACCCTTGTGAAACGCCAAAAAATATATAAGATGTTGATTTTCAGTTGGTAGCGGATAGGTGTAAAGATGGTTGTTGTACATAATCGGGACTGTTCTTTGAAATCGTGCGCAAAGATACTACACTAAGTTGCCAAATTACGACATGAAACAAAAAAATCGCCACTTATGTTTTGAAAAACATAAATGGCGATATAAGAATAACGCTATGATACTCCTAAGACTACATGCGTCAAAGTATTAATATACTATCTTATCTTCTTTCTCTGCCCATTTCTTGAAGGCTCTGATTGCTTCCGCGCGCATGAAATGGTCGCATTGGATAGAACGATCAGCATAGTTCAACTCCAACTGATCATAGATAAATGAATCGTCGAAATTGATAGCCTTGGCATCATCTTTCGTATTGCCATAGCAAATACGCTTCACTCCCGCCCAATACAATGCACTCAAGCACATCGGACATGGTTCGCACGAACTATACACTGTGCAACCAGTCAATTGAAAAGTGCCCAACTTCTCACATGCACTACGTATAGCCATTACCTCCGCATGAGCGGTAGGATCATTGTTCGGTACTACACGGTTCGCACCCGTGGCAATCACTTCGCCATCGCGAACGATAACAGCTCCAAAAGGACCGCCACCGTTGTCAATATTCTCTTCAGAAAGGCGAATAGCCATTTCCATAAATTTCGCATCTTCTGCCGAAATTTGTAAGCTTTCTTCTAGGTATTGTTTCATGTTAAAACAAAAATTGGATAAAATTAGACCAAAAATTATCGAACATTGAATCTATCACTCCCAAATTATAATAATTAATCAAAATTTCTAGATGCCTTGATCCATGCAAGACCTGCTCCTCCATTCACCAAAAGGAAGACACTAAAGAGCACGAAAGAAAAAGCATTGCCGATCAGAGCATAGAACACCATTCCACTCAAGGCATAAACCACCCACCAGATCCATGCATCGTTCTTCTGATAAATGAGGATAAAATTGGCGAGTGTGGATGATGCTATCATTAGTCCCCCTACTAATTTCAAGACAATATTATCACTCCAAGCATTGTGCTGTATAACCAGTGTGGTCAATGCATAGTCCGCCAAAACAATTGCTACCAGCAACAACATGGAAATGAGTCGCTGACCTAGAGGCAACTACTGAGGGTAGAAAGGCTGCTCCGTGGCACAAAGGCTGAGCGTCTGACGGCGCCAACGAACAAAAGATATCAGCAAAAAGGGGAAGAATACCGCTAGTTGCAATATCACTAGATCATAACTGCCTAGCAAATAGAATTGCGTAGCTAGCAACACCGCCATCATCATACCACCAGCAAAACCGGTATAGTTCTTAGGATTGCGGATGGTCAATACATATGCCACTCCTATCACACTAGCAGGAATACCCACTACAAAAGCAGGATCATGCCATTGCAAGAGCACACCGCTGAGCGATGGCACAGCCCATTCGACTATATATAATATAAGGAATAGAGCAGAGAAGATACCCAGGGACAGGATCATCTGCTTACCGAGTTCTTGCCAGAGAGTTTTTTTTATCATGGTGTAGAGTGTATGGTGTAGAGTGTAAAGGCAAGGGGACAAAAAAGGCGAGCAGAAGCTCGCCTTTTGTTTGCTGTGTCGTGTATGATTACTTGCGGCGGTTGCCGTAGCGAGACATAAACTTATCAACACGACCTGCGGTATCCACAAGTTTAGATTTACCAGTATAGAATGGGTGACTGGTGTTAGAAATCTCCAACTTGATGAGTGGGTAGGTAGTGCCATCAATCTCGATAGAGTCCTTCGTGTTAGCTGTAGAGCGGCTGAAGAACTGTGTACCATCTGACATATCTTTGAAAACTACAACACGGTAGCTCTCTGGATGAATTCCTTTTTTCATAATTCGTTTCCTTTCTTAAGCAGCTTATTCAGCAACAACGTTCAACTTAATTTCAGCCTTAACCTCGCGGTGAAGTTTAGCAGTAGCAGTAGCCTCGCCAAGAGTCTTCACAGCCTCGTCAATAGTGATGATCTTCTTATCAACCTCAATACCAAGAGCAGCGAGTGCCTCAGATACTTGAGCAGTAGTAATAGTACCGAAGATCTTGCCATCCTCATTAGCCTTAGCAGATACAGTAACTACAGTGTTAGCCAATTTCTCAGCCAATGCTTGAGCGTCAGCCAACAATTTAGCCATCTTGTGAGCTTGTTGTTTGAGGTTCTCAGCAAGTTGCTTGCGGTTGCTCTCGTTAGCGATGATAGCCAAACGACTTGGAATCAAGTAGTTGCGACCATAACCGTCCTTAACCTTAACGATATCGTTCTTGTAGCCCAAGTTAGCTACGTCTTGAATCAAAATTACTTCCATAATGTTTCCTTTCTAATAAAATGGTTAATTAATCATTATTTCATCATATCGGTTACGTATGGAAGAAGCGCCAAGTGGCGTGCTTTCTTAACAGCTTGAGCAACCTTGCGTTGGTACTTCAAGCTTGTACCAGTGATACGACGTGGAAGGATCTTACCTTGCTCATTCAAGAACTTCTTCAAGAACTCAGGATCTTTGTAATCAATGTACTTGATACCGCTCTTTTTGAAACGGCAGTACTTTTTCTTCTTTGCCTCGTTTGTTTTTGGGGTCAAATAGCGGATTTCGTCATTTTGTGCCATAATTAAGCCTCCTCCTTTTTAAGATTAACATTGCGACGTTTCTCAGAGTACTCAAAAGCGTACTTGTCAAGACGGGTAGTGAGGAAACGCAATACGCGCTCATCACGACGAAAAGCTGTCTCGAGCTTTGCAATAACCTCAGGTTCTACATCAAATTGCAACAAGGCGTAGAATCCCGTAGTTTTGCCTTGGATAGGGTAAGCCAATTTCTTCAA
>JAZQSZ010000162.1:0-6570 GCA_045630365.1 Paludibacteraceae bacterium
TAGTGTTAGTTGTCAACCCGCACACAAGGAGGACATGCTCCGTTGTGCTGAGCGTTGGTGTGAATTGCTACTAGAAGCAGGCGCACAAAAAGCCCAAATAATGCCGTCTGAGGGGCATCCGTTTGTCTATGCAGAGTATTCTCCTGTAGAGGTAAAAGGTGAAAGGTTAGAGGTTAAAGGCGAGGAGATACCTACCGTACTCGTCTATTCCCACTATGATGTGATGCCAGCAGAGCCATTGGAACTGTGGAACTCTGCCCCATGGGAACCCGATATCCGTGAGGGTCGTCTCTATGCCCGTGGTGCGGATGATGACAAAGGACAAGCGATGATACAAGTCAAAGCCTTTGAGTACCTCGTTAAACATGGACTAATGAACTGCCATGTAAAGTTTATCTTCGAAGGCGAAGAAGAGATTGGTAGTCCTAGTCTAGATGCTTTTCTCAAAGAGCATAAAGACTTACTTGCCTGCGATATTATCCTCGTGAGCGACACCTCCATGATTGGCAAAGACACTCCTTCTATCACGACAGGATTGCGCGGATTGGCATATTGGGAGATAGAGGTCACAGGTCCTAATCGCGACCTGCACAGCGGACACTTTGGAGGTGCCGTGAAAAACCCTATCAACGCACTCACAGAGATGCTAGCACAAGTGGTAGATGAGAAGGGGCGTATCACTATCCCAGGTTTCTACGATGATGTACTGCCTATCCCACAAGAGGAGCGTGATATGATCAAACAAATTCCTTTCTCTGAGGATGCTTATTGTCAGGCGATTGATGTGGATACAACATTTGGCGAGGAAGGCTACTCTACCCTAGAGCGCAACTCGTGTCGTCCATCTTTTGATATTTGTGGTATATGGGGAGGATACACAGGAGAAGGTAGCAAGACGGTATTGCCAAGCAAGGCGTACGCCAAGGTCAGTTGCCGATTGGTAGCCAACCAAGATCACGAGAAAGTCAGTCAATCTTTTGTAGACTATATTCAAAGCATTGCGCCAGCAGGTGTACGCGTGAAAGTGACTCCTATGCACGGCGGTCAAGGATATGTGTGCCCTATTGACATCCCTGCCTATAAAGCGGCAGAGCATGGTTTTGAGGTAGCTTTTGGCAAACGCCCATTGGCAGCACGACGAGGAGGAAGTATTCCGATTATCAGCAGTTTTGAGCAGATACTCGGCGTGAAAACAATCCTTATGGGATTTGGTTTGGAGAAGAACGCCATCCACTCGCCTAACGAGTCAATGGATCTCGAGGTCTGGGAGAATGGTATCGTGGCAGTAACTGAGTTTTACAAAGCACTAAACACTAAACACTAAACTCATATGAATATCGTCATTATCGGCAAGGGCAATGTAGCCACTAATCTGCATCATGCTTTTAGCAAGAAAGGTATTGCATGTCAGATGGTTAGCAGTCGCGAAGGATTGGATCAATTGCCAGCAGCTAATGTATATATCTACTCTGTTCGCGACGAAGCATTAGCAGAAGTTGTGAGTAAGGTTCAGGGCAAAGAGAGGTCCCTGCACCTCCATACTTCGGGTAGTATGCCGATGTCCGTGTTTGGGGAAGACAAACCCCACGCCGGCGTATTCTATCCCTTCCAGACGTTCAGCAAAACGCATATCATTGAGGATTTCTCTACCATACCTGTCTTCTTTGAAGCAAAGGGCATAGATGATATTAGTGCGGTGTATTCCTTGGCATTGAGCATCACCAGTCATGTCTATGAAACCACCCAACACGATCGTGAGCGATTGCATGTGGCGGGAGTATATGCCTGCAATTTCACCAACCTCATGTACACTCTGGCTGCAGAACTGTTATCCAGTACTCATATCCCATTCAAGGCCCTACTGCCACTCATTGACGAGACCGCAGCGAAGATACATACTCTATCTCCGAGAGAGGCACAGACGGGACCTGCTCGCAGAGCAGATCAGAGCGTGATGCAACATCATATGGATTTATTGCCCAATGATGAATTGAAAGAGATATACCAACTTCTTTCTGAGCAGATAAAAAAGCGTTTTTCATAGAGTTATAGCACGCAGACCTAGCACATTTGCAGGAAAAATAGCATATAAAACAAACTTTCCGCTATTTTTCTTGCAAATGTGTTTTTTTTGTCGTATCTTTGCAGGCTAATTAGATTATATGCAATATAATCTCATCCAAAACAGATAAATATAGTAAGATGAAATATACATACCTCAATACAATCCACTACCCTAGCGACCTCAAGCAGTTGTCTGTAGAGAGTCTGCCTGCAGTGTGCGCAGAGGTGAGAGATTTTATTATCCAAGAGTTGAGTCACAATCCCGGTCACTTGGGATCATCGCTCGGCACAGTGGAGTTGACAGTGGCATTGCATTATGTCTTTGACACCCCTAATGATCAGTTGGTGTGGGACGTAGGTCATCAAGCCTATGCTCATAAGATATTGACTGGCAGACGCGAGCGTTTTCACACCAATCGTCAATTCAAAGGATTAGCACCATTCCCTAGTCCCGCAGAGAGCGAGTACGATGCGTTTATTGCTGGACATGCGAGCAATAGTATTTCCGCAGCATTAGGACTTGCTATGGATAAAGAGTCAAAAAAGCGTGTAGTAGCAATCATCGGAGATGGTGCTATGACAGGCGGATTGGCGTTTGAGGGACTCAATAACACCTCTATGTTGCCCAATAACCTGCTCATTGTACTCAATGACAACAATATGGCCATTGACCCTATCAAGGGAGGATTTACGCAATATTTAGTGGATATCACGACCAGCAGACGCTATAATAAGTGGCGTTGGGGTATCTATCGTTTGGCTCGTAAGTTGCATATTATCAACGATAGCAATAAGGGAAAAGTACAACGCTTTGCAAATAACCTCAAAGCTATCTTGACCAAGCAACCTAACAATATTTTCCAAGGATTGAACATCCGCTATTTTGGTCCGGCTGATGGACATGATGTATTGGATTTAGTTCGTATCTTCCAAGAGATTAAAGATTACGAGGGTCCAAAAGTGCTGCATATCATCACCAAGAAAGGCAAGGGGTATGAGCCTGCCGAGAACGACCAAACAACATGGCATGCGCCAGGAGAGTTTCTTGTTGAAACGGGCGAACGATTAAAGGCAGAAGGCGAAAAGCAAGAGCCATTGTGGCAAGAGGTGTTTGGCGAGCAATTGTTAGCCCTAGCCAAAGAGAACGAGCGCATAGTAGGTGTTACACCAGCTATGCCTAGCGGATGTAGTATGAACATCATGCAGAAGGAGATTCCTAATCGCGTCTTTGATGTGGGTATTGCAGAGGGACATGCTGTTACCTTCTCCGCAGGTATGGCGAAAGCAGGACTCAAACCATACTGCAACATCTATTCTAGTTTTCTACAACGTGCTTACGATAATATCATCCACGATGTAGCACTGCCTAAGTTACCCGTGGTATTCTGTATTGACCGTGCTGGTATTGTGGGTAATGACGGTGCAACTCACCACGGACTACTGGATTTGGCATATCTGCGTCCTATCCCCAATATGGTTATCGGTGCACCTATGACAGCCAACGACCTGCGCGATATGATGAGCATAGCAAAAGACTATGATGGTCCAATGGCTATCCGTTATCCTCGTGGCAGATCTGTGAAGGGAGTGACGTATGAAGGCGATGAAAAGAAAGTAAGTATTGGCAAAGGTATATGCCTAAGAGAAGGCAAGAATGCTAAAGTAGCAGTACTGACTCTAGGTGCTATCGGTAATACCGTGGTAGAAAGTATTAATATGGTTCAGGAGTTCAGAAGTTCAGAAGTTCAGGAGCAAATTGCTCATTACGATATGCGTTGGCTCAAACCTATGGATGAGCAATTATTGCACGAGGTAGGTAAACACTTCAAGAAGATTGTTACCGTGGAAGATGGAGTCATCAATGGCGGACTAGGTAGTGCTATTACTGAATGGATGAACGACCATGCATATAGCGTACAAGTCATGCGTTTAGGCGTGAACGACCAGTTTGTAGAACATGGCAGTACCAAGGAATTGTATCATTTGTTAAAACTAGATAAAGAAGGCATATGCGAATCATTATTGCAGGCGCTGGAGCAGTAGGACGCCACTTGGCGAAACTGCTATCCCGCGAAGATATGGATATTAGTCTAATAGATGAGCGTCAAGACCGTCTAGGCGATTTGGATGCCAACTACGACCTACTCACCAAAGTGGGTAGTCCTACATCCATCAATGACTTGAAGAATATTGGAGTGGAGGATGTGGACTTGTTTATTGCCGTAACCCCATCCGAGTCTGAGAATATCACCGCATGCTTGTTGGCCAACGAGTTAGGTGCTAAGAAAACCCTAGCACGCATAGACCACTATGAGTATCTCATTCCTGAGAACAAACGCATCTTTGAGAAGATGGGACTCAACCACCTGATTTATCCAGAGTTGCTCGCCGCCAAAGAGATAGCATCCTCGCTCAAAACCAACTGGATGCGCTATCACTTGACTCTTTGCGAAGGAGCGTTGGAACTTTGCGTAGTCAAAGTACGAGAGGGAGCAGAGGTGATTGGACAGAAATTTATGTCGGGTTACTTCAATCATGGTCTATACCGCATTGTGGCCATCAAACGTGGTCAATCGACCATCATTCCTGGCGGACAAGACGAAGTGATGGCAGACGATATGGTTTATGCCGTATGTACCCGCGAAAATAAGAAGATTCTGCGTGAGCAATTGGGCAAACAAAAACGCGAGATTAAGAACATCATGTTCTACGGAGGATCAAAGATTGCGCAAAAGACTGTTCAAAATCTCCCAGATGACCTCAATATTAAGATTCTAGAAGCAGACCGCGAACTATGCTACCAACTCAGTGAGAAAATCAATAATGTTCTTATCATCAATGCCGATGGTAGCGATATGACAGTGCTCAAAGATGAGGGTATAGAGGATGTAGATGCTTTCGTAGCCGTAACTGATAGCAGCGAGGCAAACATCTTTGCCTGCATGGCAGCCAAGCGATTTGGTGTTAAGAAGACGATAGCCGAAGTGGAGAATATTGACTATATCGCAATGGCGGAGGGTTTGGAAATCGGTGCGGTACTTAACAAAAAGACCATCGCAGCATCCTATATCTACCAAATGCTCTTGGATGCTAGTGTACTCAATGTCCGCAACCTAGCAAGTGCAGATGCGGAGATTGTGGAGTTTATGGCAGAGGAAGGTAGTAAGATTACCAAAGCCAAGATCCGTGACATGCGTTTACCGGCAGACACCAATATCGGTGCTATCGTACGCGCTGGTGAGGGCATACTCGTCAATGGTGATACCCAAATTCTACAAGGCGACCAAGTGGTAGTGTTCTGCAAGAATCAAGTAATCAGACAACTCGAAAAGTTCTTCAAATGACACGTACCTTCAATACACGAATGGTCTTTCGCACCATGGGTGCACTGCTGTTGCTAGAAGCCATTTTTATGGCTATCGCGATGGGTGTGAGTCTATGGTATGGTGAAGCAGACACAGGCATTTTTCTCATCTCTACGATCATCACATTGCTAGCGGGCGTGATAGGTCTATGCATCGGTCGTCGCGCTGAATCGCGCATGGGCGAGAGAGAGGGATATGTGATTGTGGCAATGGTGTGGGTGGTGTTCTCCGCTTTTGGATTGCTGCCTTACTACCTCAGCGGACAAGTGCCTTCGCTCACGGATGCATGGTTTGAGAGTATGTCAGGTTTTACCACTACAGGTGCAACGATTATCCCCGACCTAGATGTCATTACCCACGGATTGCTCTTTTGGCGTTCGCTTACCCAATGGATTGGCGGTATGGGAATCATCGTGCTCTCTATCGCTATATTACCTATCTTCGGACTGAACGGTATGCAGCTCTACGCTGCCGAAGTGTCGGGATTAACCTACGAAAAACTATCGCCTCGCATTGCCGATACGGCCAAAATGATGTGGAGTACCTACTTGATACTAACTGCTACCGAGGTACTCGGATTGTGGTTATGCGGTATGCCTATTTTTGATGCCGTGTGCCACTCATTCTCTACGATTGCCACAGGTGGATTCTCGACCAAGAATAATAGTTTAGCGTTCTACGACTCGGCAGCGATACACTATTTGGTTACATTCTTTATGTTTATCTCGGGTATTAACTTCGTGATACTCATCTATCTCGTTCGAGGTAAAGCACGCAATTTCTTCCGCGATGAGGAGCTTCGTTGGTACACAGTGGCCGTAATTCTCTTTGCTTTGTTGCTGACAATAGGTTTGTATATATCCCGTCCAGGATGGACGGCTATGCATATGGAACGCTCGTTCCGCGATAGTATTTTTACCGTCATCAGCGCGATGACATCAACGGGTTATACCATCTCTGACTATATGTACTGGCCTGTGGTAGCATGGGTAGTGATTTTCTTCCTTATGCTCACAGGTGCTTGTGCCGGCAGTACGGCAGGAGGTATCAAATGGGTACGACTATCTATCATTTTGAAGAATGGTGTGGCAGAGTTCCAACGCCGTATTCACCCTAATGCGATTATCCCTGTCAAACTCAA
>JAZQSZ010000163.1:0-4787 GCA_045630365.1 Paludibacteraceae bacterium
GGGTGTAGCATACAAACTTGCTCCTTTGGCTGCCAACGAGTTGTACGAGGATGGTATGACTATCCTTGCTCCTAATGGCAAACAAATTGGTATCATGGCTATTGTGGCTAAAAAGCAACTCAAAGCATTTGATATTGATAATCCTGTATATTACGCAGATTTGGATTGGAACATGGTGCTTCGTCTCCACAAGCAATACAAACCTGTGATCAACGACTTGCCTAAGTATCCAGAAGTGAAACGTGACTTGGCATTGCTCGTGGATAAATCCGTTAAGTTTGCTGATTTGGCGCAAGCGGCTTATGCTGTGGAGAAGAAATTGCTCAAGCAAGTAACGCTCTTCGATGTATACGAGGGTAAGAATCTTGAGGCAGGTAAGAAGAGTTATGCACTCTCCTTCATTCTCCAAGATACAGAGAATACCTTGAAAGATAAGCAAATCGAGGCCATTATGACTAAGTTGCAAAAGACTTTCGAGGAGAAATTCGCTGCCAAACTAAGATAACAGACCGCCTTACAAACGATTGGTTCTGAGAGTCTCTCAGCGAAATATGTGAGCGGTCTCTCAGTGTAACGGTCCAACAGCGCAGCGGTCCAACAGGCGCAGCCGGTCTATATATGACATACGAAGAGTATATAAATGAACAACAAACAGCATTCGCCGAAGAGCATTCGGACGAGTGCTGTTTTATTGAAAATCAGGCCGAAGGCGTGTTCGTTAGAGGACATTGAAATAAGTAAGATAGATATCTATGATGAGTTTAGTTAAGTGGTTGAAGTGTTGTTGGGTGATGTTGTTTCTGTCCATTACAACGATTGTGCATGCACAATTTAAGGTGGGCGGACATGATGTCATGTACAACAATGAGCAAGGGACATTCATGTGTCCCGTCCCTGACTCATTATTTGGATATGACTATACAACGCTCATTCATACCGAAACCATTTACCAAAGCAAACAGGTAGATGGTGTTTGGACATTGGATACTTTACGTTGGGATTCTCTTCAACTAGGTGCTGATATCTACTTACCTCAGGATACCGTTGTTTTTTCTCATGTTACGGGTGATAATATTTATCCGATAAAAGCCTATTTTAGTGATGGCTCCACGAGAGTGTATCCTGTTACTTTTACCAATCTCCCTATTGTGCGTTTGCAAGGGCAGTTTAGTAATGACTATTCAGAGGGCAGTGTCATGATTCTATCTCCTGATATGACAATGCCTTTTGCGCAGATGAAAGCCAAAATCAAATGGCGTGGAGGTAGTACCAATGGTGCCAACAAACATAAACGTAATTATAATATTAAGTTCCTCAATCACAATGGTAAAAAACAAAAGCGCCAGTTCTTTGGTTTGCGTACGAATAACCATTGGATCCTCAATGCTGCTCAGGTAGATCATGCGCGCTGCCGCAATCAGATCGGTCATGAACTATGGCATGATATGGCTCGCCAACCTTATTATATAGACCAAGCACCTAAGGCTTTGACTAGTGTAAGAGGACAATTTGTCGAGGTTTTTCTCAATAGCGAGTATCGCGGTATCTATTCCTTGACCGAGACTATTGATCGGGATCAAACACAGATTGTTAAGCACGACGAAGATAACAATATTTTCCATGGGCACCTCTGGAAGACGGATTCATGGGATGGAACGAGTATGTATGATATCAAGGACTACGATAACACCCAAGAAGTATATCGTGGTTTTGAAACGAAGTATCCTGATTTTGAGGATGTTAATCCTACAGACTACTCCATTCTCTATAATGCTATCAATTTTGCCTTGAATAGTACTGATCCTGAGTTCAAACTCTATTTGGATGAGTATTTTGATGTGCCTGTTTTGATTGATTACTATCTACTCATTAATAGCCTAGTGGCGCAGGATAACAATGGTAAGAATATGTTTTGGGTATGCTATGATGGGCAGCAAGATAAGAAACTAACCATAGCGGTATGGGATCTAGATTGTACCGTAGGACAGGGATATAATCCTACTAAACCACATCCTAGTGGCTTTGGTCCGGAGGTAGATATGCGTACTCAAAATCTCCTTATGGTATTGAATCGAATGATCAAGATTCCTGAGTATAACGAGGCGGTTAAGGAGCGTTATTGGGAGTTGTGCCAAACGCATCTTAATCCTGATTCTTTGTATGCTCGCTATGAGAATTATATCCATCATTTTATCCGTGGTGGTGCGGCAGCCCGTGAAGAACAAAAGTGGAGTGGTGATTCGGACATTGGTGGTTTCGAACTCAACTTACAACAGGAGTTGGACTTCATCTATGATTGGATACAACGCCGATATGCATTCTTGAATGCAGGGGAGTTTTATAGAGAGGATGTGTCTACCGCTGTTGAGGATGTCGCTCGCCCTGTGGATAATAGAGTGTTTGATATCTTAGGACAACCGGTTAATGCTCCAGTAAAATCGGGTATTTATATACAAAACGGTAAGAAAATCTTTATCCAACCCTAATTATGCTAGCTATTTTTGCTTCTGGAACAGGTACTACGCTTCAAGCGCTTATGGATTGCCAAGAGCGTTATAACTACCAAGTCTCTTTGGTAGTCGTTAATCGTGCGTGTCAAGCACAAGAACGAGCAGAGCAAGAAGGTATTACTACTTTGTTGTCCAAAGATTGGCAACAGATAGACCAAGCATTAACCCAACAGCAGATCCGACTCATTGTCCTTGCAGGGTTCTTGGCAATTATACCACAATGGTTCTGCGAGAAATGGGATAAGAAGATTATTAATATTCATCCCTCTCTATTGCCTAAGTTTGGCGGTAAGGGTATGTATGGTATTCGTGTGCATGAGGCTGTGTTAGCCGCAGGTGAACAGCAGTCTGGTTGTACGGTCCATTATGTGAGTGCAGAGATCGATGGGGGTAGTATTATTGCCCAATCTTCTGTGCCTGTTTTGCCCGATGATACGCCTGAAACTCTTGCTCAGCGGGTCCAACAAGCCGAAAAAAATCTCCTACCATCTGTGGTAGGAGACCTTTGTCTTCTCCTAAACTCCTAAATTCCTAAACCATACTCAATGCATAATCTGCCTTGACTTTGTCTAGGATATGGCGAACGATCTTCATGATTTCACCATTTTCGCTGTAATCTGCCTCACAAGCAAAGTTTACACGACCTTCTGCGAGTAGTTGCTCGGCAACTTTGCGTTTTTTCTCATTGCCATAGACGGCAAAACTATGTCCACCTTCTGCTTTGACGGTGCGCATACATGGAACATCGGTCTCTCCATCGCCAAAGTATATCATTCTATCTAAAGGTACAGGGCGCTCTTCTTCGGGCATATACTCATTGACGCGTACTCGGTCACTCACTTCCAGCACACCTTTGCTAATCTTAAAGAGGAACTGCGTCTTTTTGGTGTAATCCACCACTACGGCTGGCCAACATGCTTCTCCTTGGTTATCATATAGATAGGTGCAAGCATAGATCTTCTCAAAATACTTAGCAATAGCGCAACCTTCTACCATTTCCTTCACACCCGAACTATTGATGTAGTGCTTCACTTGTATGCCTAACTCATCAGCGTAGGCGTTGATCTTGTCAAACCATTCTAATACGCCAGGAAAGAAACTTACCTCTTGTCCAAATGCTTGTAGACCTTCGCGTGTCAAAGGTATGCCTGCTTGTTTTGCTGCGGCTTGTAGGGCATACATAACCACAGATATACTGCCTGCATCATTGCTTTTGGCCAGTTGGTCACAATAATCCCAAAAGTCATTCGGATTATCATATCCCAATGCCTTCAACAGACCAAACTCCTGCATATTACCAGGGGCTAATGTCCCGTCAAAATCATATACCATTGCCACGACGGGCATTCCTTTTTCTTTCATCATCTTCTAAACTCCTAAACTCCTGAACTCCTGCCCATTTGCGTGAGCAAATACTCGTTCGAGGCTTTGCCGAGATAAGAACTCCTAAACCAACACTCTCACAAACTCCACTGCCATCCATACGCAGCAAACCAACTTCAATAATGTACCTGCCAATAGTCCGATGAACGAACCAAAACCTGCTCGGAGTGCTTTATTGAAATTGGAGTTAGGTGTCTGTCCCTCAGTGGTTTGTGGATGTCTGTTGAAGTACATTAGTTCGCCCAATACAGCACCTAGGAATGGTCCTACTACGATGCCCATTGGTCCCATTACTAGTCCTACAAAGAGACCGATGGTGCTACCCCAAACACCCCACTTACTTCCGCCAAACTTCTTGGTTCCCCATGCAGGGATAAAGTAGTCGAGCACCTGTACTACCACGGTGACTACGCCCCAAATAGTGAGGAACTGCCAGGAGAAATCCACTTTGTCAGTGAAGTGCAACAGCACCAATCCGCCGTATGCCAAAGGCACACCAGGCAAAACGGGGAGTATACATCCTGCAATACCCACCAATAGGCACACTGCGCCTAAAATTATAAGTACGGTATTCACTATTACAATACTGCTAGAATCTCGATTTCTACCAATCCGCCTTTTGGCAACGCAGCTACTGCTACGGCTGAACGTGCTGGGAATGGAGCGCTAAAGAGGGTAGAGTACACCTCGTTGAGCACAGCAAAATTAGCCATATCGGTCAAGAAAACGGTGGTTTTAACCACATGACTAGCATCTGTGCCTGCTGCCTCAAGGATAGCTGCTACGTTCTTAACGGCTTGCTCTGCTTGACTGCGGAAGTCTGCACCTGCAAACTCGCCTGTTGCTGGGTCAATACCCAATTGTCCACTTGCAAACAACATGCCGTTTGCCACT
>JAZQSZ010000164.1:0-16196 GCA_045630365.1 Paludibacteraceae bacterium
TGTGTGGTATTCGTTTTACAATGAGCAGTTTGATATCTATACGATAGGAGAAAAGAGTTTTGATGTCTTCGCTCCTACTCAAGATTCGCTTCGTTTTAGTTATGAGTATGCTGGTGGTGTAACAGCTATCAGTCCTTTTCAATCGCAGGAAACAGACGTGTATGAGTCTGCTGATGGTAGCAATATGACACATATTGGCGATGCAGATGGTATCAAACGTTATGACGTCTATACCAGCATGCCTGTGTCACGCAATATCAATAAGTTGCTCTTCAAACGTGATGTCGGTAATACCTATGGAGTAAATTACAAACGTGTTAATGTCCTAATGGCTAAACATATTTTGTTGGCAGAGGGAGAGTATGGTACTGAGTCTATGACGTATACTTTTGAGCCAACTCAAGTAGGAGAGGTTCTTTTGGCTAGTGTTAATTTGCGTTCCTTCCTCTCTGCGGGTGACATTACTATCACTAGTGATAATCCTGCTTTTCGTGTAGGAAGTGCGGAAAATACAGAGGCAATGGTTTGGGCTGTGGGCGCAAACGCGTGTGCTTCTAAGAATGGTGCACAAGGTGCAGTTGCAGGCGGAGGAACTTTGGGTGATATTGATCAGTATAGTGTGGTGATTTATTTCTGTCCTGATTATGTGAAAGACTATGAGGGTACAATCACTTTGACCGATGGAGTATCTACTGCTACTATCTCTGTAACCGGTTCGGGTTATGTGGATCAGAAATTTGAACAAGAGATAGTTTGGGAGCAAGACTTGGCGGGAGTGAACGTGTTTGATACCATCGTGTTGAATGCAGAGGCAAAGAACGAGGTAACTTATGCGGTATCTGATAGTACAATCGCTAGTGTAGAGGGTAATGTCCTCGTGCTCCATAATGCAGGCGAGGTGGAAGTGTATGCTTATGCTGCGGAGGATGTGATGTATCTAGCAGATACATTGGCGAAAACCATGGTTGTTAGTCCTTTGGCACAAGAGATTGTTTGGACATTGGATACATTGGTGATGACTGTCGGAGATACCTTATTGTTGAATGCTGTGGCAACCAGCGGTTTGGAGGTAAGTTATTTGACCGATATGGACTCCGTAGTGGTAATCGAAGGCGGTATGATGGTGGCCTTGAATCCTGGCGAGGTAGTTGTGACTGCGTTGCAAGAGGGTAATAATAACTATGTAGCAGCAGAAATGGAATATACGATTACCGTAGTAGCTGCAGAGGATGATGATCAAGAGGGAGATGATGTTACTACTGGCTTGGAGGATGTACAGGAGCAAGTAAAAGCAAGCAAGATTGTTCGTGATGGAAAGATCTATATTATCCGTGGCGAGCAAGTGTATGATATGTTGGGTAGTAGATTATAATAGATAGTTCATAAGATTAAGCAGCACAGGGCATTGGCTCTGTGCTGCTTGTTTATATGGGGGTGTTTTGCTATATAGAGTTGACAATTGGGAGTTTGGATGTGTCAAATTTTATGAAAAATATATCACACCTTTATATATGTGCACACGCGCGCGTGAAAAATTTGTGTGTTTTGTAGAAATATATTAATTTTGCAGCGAATTTATAAGGTGTACATTCACATTTTTCAAGTGTAATCTTAATAAATGATGTGTTGCGCTAAATAAATGATACTTTCGGTAAAGGTAGCGCAAAGGTAGCGGAATAGTGCGTGAAAGATAAAGAAAAGTAAAGTAATATAAGAACGAAAATATATGAGAGAATTTTTACGATATTTGTTTGTAGTGGCTGCCATGTTGATGGTGGTCGTTGGTGATGTGTGGGGACAGACTTATAATGATGGTACGTGGTATTCGTTGTATAATGCAGGAGAGTTTGAAATTAATACTGTTGGTTCAAAAGAATATAGTGTTTTTGCTCCAACGAATGGTGAAATTTCGTTTAATTGGTATTACGATGGAGTGTGGGGGAGTAGATCACATGATACTAAAATCTATGAATCAAATAATAATGGTGGTAGTTATACTCATAAGGGAACTGTGAGTGGAAGAAATACTAATTGGCCATCAGCTTCTATAGGTGTTTCTAAAAATATTAATAAAATAAAATTCGCTCGTGAAACAGGTAATACATGGACGGCAGAATATAAGAATATCAAACTTCCTTTAGCAAAGCACATTCTCCTTGAGAGTGGAACTTATGGAACTTCTTCGATAACTGTTACGGATGGAAACTTGGCGACGGCTGAGGGACATACATCTACGAATTCGTATCAGATTAAATTGCGTTCGTTCTTGGCGAGTGGCAATATCACAATGACCAGTAGTAACTCAGAGTTCCATTTTGGTGGTGGCGCTACTACGGTTAGTTTGGCTGTAGCCAATAACTATTGTGCTAGTGCGAATGGTTCGGGAACTTGTACTTCTGCAAGCGTATTGGGACATATCAGTACGTATTATAAGAATGTGTATTTTTCTCCTTCGTTCCAATACAACACAACTGCTCGTTCGACCACAATTACTATTACAGATGGTGTGAATACAGCATATGTGCATTTGACTGCTCCTGTGATTCCAACTTATTATTTTAAGGCAGAGGCTATAGCCGAGCCAACTACAGGTGGTGTGGCGACGGCGAAGTTTGTGAATGGTGCCAATACATATTCGTTGGTGGCTCCAAGCGTAGGCACTAATAGTATGTCAGCCGATGTGACATTTGAGGCAACAGCTACGGGAAATAGTGTATTTGAGGGGTGGAAGAAACCATCAGAGGATGCGTATTATAAACAAGGTGCTGCTACATATCGATTTGTAGAGACGATTACTTCTAATTTACTTGATCCACGCACTATGGCGTCTCAAAAGACTTATCGTGCCATTTTCTCTGAGCGTTTTACAGCCAAAATAGAAACGAATGATATCTCAGGTTTGAAGGTAGGGGCAAGTGCTACTGCTGTTTATAGTTTTGTGAATACGAGTGCAGATGTGCCATCTGTGGATGAGAATGCAGATTTTCATTATGTGATTACCCATATACCTGATAATACGACAAAGAATGGTAGTGCGGATGCAAGCAAAGTTGTGTCTTTTGACCCTAACACCAAACAAGTGGTGGGTTTGAACTCAGGTAGTGCAACAATTACTTTTGTTCAAAAGCAGAATGCGACTCATGAGTATGTGGCTAAATCGTTTAAGGTGACGGTGGAGAAGAATGCAATCGATGCTTGGATTGTGAGAGGGGATGCTGTGTTGAATGAGTTGATAGAAAGTGCATTTACGGTTACTGATGGTTTGGATTTTAATGTTGAATCAAAGAATACTGATATCGCACAATATATTGAGGGTAATAAGATACAGACCTATTTTACAGAAGGTACTGCACAATTTATAGTGACTCGTGATGAGGATTATAAGTATGTGAGATTGACTAAGGAGTTTGATTTTGTGGTGAAGGAAAGTGAAGAGATATGTAATGTATCTCCGGTGGCTTCTTTGACGGTGGAATATAAAGATTGGTATTGGGAAACGGCAGTTTTCTCTAGTGATGTGGTGTTGACGGGTGATGGAGATGTACTAACATTTGATTATGCATTAGGAGATGATGCTAATGCTAAGCATTATGTTTCTGTGTATCATTCACTAAAGGAGTCGGGTGATGAGTTTAGCATAATTGAAGGTAGTACAAGAGAAACTACCACAAATACTCCTAAAAGTAGTGGAAATATTAGTATCCCTAGTGGCACAAAACGAATTCGCTTTGCAAGAACCTCAGAGGATTGGGGATTGCAAGATATGAAAGTTTCTAATATCTATATTACTCGCAAGAAGGAACTAAATCATCAAGTGGCGGGAGGAGTATTGGTACTGCCGCAGACGAATATTAATCAGCAATCACAAAAATCATTTAATTTGAAATGGAGTACTTGTGCGGATGAGATAAAATTGGTTTCTAATAGTGAATTGTTTGAGGTTAATCGAACAAGAATAGATGCTACTAACGGTGGTGGAACTAATACTATACAAGTGACTTTTAAAGGAGCAAGTACAGCAGGTGTCTACGAAGCGAAGATCTATATTTACGATCAAACGCAGGTGAAAGAGTTAGAAGTTACTTGTGAAGTGAAGGAGAAATTAGCTACCGAGATTATCTATTCTGGAGAAACTGAATATGCAGATGAAGGGCGTTGCATCGAAAATATGTTCTCTGTGAAAGATGAGAATGGTGCAGTTGTGGTGGAGGCTGCTATCGTGTTAACATCTTCTAATCCTGATATTTTAGAAGTTTGTGGCAATGCTGGTTTTATGCCTCATTGTGGTGGTTCTGTCACACTTACAGCCACTTACGCAGGCGACGATACTCACGAATCATGCTCGTTGTCAGTCGCACTTACTGTCCCTTACTGCCAACGAGAGGTTGTTTGGAATACATCCTATCTAGATTTCGCAGTCGATGCAAATGGCTTCATTGATGAAAAACGAGTGTTGGATGCTACAATTAATCCCGAAAGTGAAATAACCTACCAACTACATGTAGTTACTTCTACTCCTTTTGCGGAGATTGTTGAGGAAAATGGCAAACATTTCGTGCGTGTCTTCGGAGAAGGACACGGATATATTGTAGCTATTGCTAATGAATGTTTGTATGAAGGGCAAATGTATGATGCGACGTACAAGATTAGAGAATTACGTGTGAGTGGCGCAGGTGCCTGCGACCCTAACTCATTGTTAATATGGGGTGATGGAGATACTGAACCTTTTGTATATAAATACTCTACAAATAGTAGCGAAAGAACAAGGATATATCATCTTACGGGATTACCTGCTGATAAAATGACGTTTGGAGCACATGCAGCGTCTAGTTCTTACGAAAATCGACTTGTAATATCTTTTAGCACAGAGTCAGAAGGAGATAATTGGATTGGAGAACACAAGCAAACCGTGGTTTCTGGTAGTAGTTACAATTGGAATTATTCATGTCCTGTACCTGAAGGAGCAAAGAGAGTTCGCTTCCAATCTGAGGCAACATTAACTATCTATTTCAATGGTGTCACTATTCCTCAGCAAACCTATATCCGTCCTTCTGTAGAATCTATTGAGATAAGTGATGCAATAGTAAATGTACCTTTTGCGCCTATTACGTTCTCTGTGGACTATTCTAATGTGCGTTTATTGCAATGGAAAGTTAGCAATAATCATGATTTAGGACTCAAAGTTGTTGCTAATCAAGAGGTGAATAATGACTGTAATATGCATGGTACTTACACCTTCACCCTTACTGGCGAAAGTCCATACCCACAGGATGTAACAGAGACCATTACTTTCTATACCAGTGCTGGCGATGAAGTAAAAATCCCAGTTACCATCACCGCTACTCTGTCTGATCCGTTCTATTTCAATGTAACAGAAAATGGTGATTGGAAAGAATCTTCCAATTGGACTTATCAAAACAAGACGGATCATGGTATGCTTCCTGATAAGCGATTCCCAATTGTTGTATCAAAGGCAATGACTATCAACGAGGGTGAACTAGTAGCGTATGGCGTAACTATCGAAAATGGTGGTAGCGTGAATATCCAGCCCAAAGGCGGATTAACACTCCATGCTGGCGGTTTTACGGATGTAACGGAAAATAATTTCGAGGTACAAAATAATAAAGAAGGTGTTGGTTATGTGCGCGTGTCACCATACTTTATAAATAAGGTTCCAGGTACAATGCCTAACATCACTATTCAATACACCACTCGTGCTAAGGCAGGCGGAGCAAAAGACCAAGTTTGGCAGTACGTGGGAGCGCCTGGAAACAATATGCAAATGTCCAACGATGGCGTGATGGTATATCTTTGGAGCGAAACAGATGGATGGGTGTACTCCAATACCAATATGACTCCTTTTGAAGGATATGCCTTAACTCGTACGGCTGAAGGTACCGGAACTTATTCTATCGTGGCACAACCTATCCATGCAGATCAAACCATCACCCTAACGAAAACAGATAATGGTGGTATGAATGGTGATAACTTGTTTGTGAATAGTTATTTGGCACCTATAGATTTGACCAAGTTTACAACCGATGGGGAGGATAGCGATTTTACGGGAAATGTCGAAAAAACATTCTACCTATTCAATTCTGGTTCTTGGAATGATTGGCAAGGGAAAGATGGTGAAGGAGCTAATCAAATTATTCGAGGGGAATCGGCAGGAAAGTACCATGCGATTACTCCTCTTGGAGCTGCTCTCATAGATCCCAATAAAGACCAAACTACTATTCCACCTATGCAAGGCGTGTATGTGGTGGCTAATGGAGAGGCACAAATACATTTGAAGTATAACAAACATGTATTTACTAGCGCTTCTCGTGATATGAATCGCCCAATGCGTGCACCACAAATAAAGGATGATAACTTTATGCGTGTACGCATGCAGGTAAATAGCCAAAATAGTGGTGCGGATCGTATGTATGTCATCCAATATGCGAATACCACTCGCGGGTACGACAATGGCTATGATGCTAAAAATATTATCGCACAAGGGCAAGCAAATATCTACACCAATGAACTAGGTGGACAAATGGAAATCTCTGTTGCAGACCAAATAGATAGCACTTTCATAGGCTTTGCTGCCGGTGAAGATAGCGAATATATACTCACTTTTACTTCGCTAGTAGGACAAGATATGTATCTCCATGATTTAGAATCTGATTCACTCTTCTTGATCACAGAGGAAGGACAATACACCTTCAAGGCACGTCCTAACTCAGTGAATGATATGCGCTTCCAATTGCTCTTGTATCCCGATCTCTTTGATGACAAACCAGGCAGCGGCGTGACAACTGGGGTGGATAATCTTGTGTCATCTGCTCATGTGTGGGTAAGCGATAAACGAGTATATATAACTGATGCTCCACAAAATAGCAATCTGGTTGTCTATACTGCAAATGGTATGTGCATCACATCACCACTCACTATACATCATACTCCATGTACAATTGATTTGTCGCATTTGCCAACGGGTGTGTATGTGCTCCGCTTGAATAATCAAGCCTATAAATTTGTTTGTAAATAAGGTATAAACTAAGAGTAAAAATTTGAAACGTCTGTTTGTAATAATACTAATCCTATGTACATGGGTAGCCTATCCTATGCTACATGCGCAGGTATATACTACATCTTCGGCTACTTATCATTCGATAGGAACGAGTGGTATGGCTTCGCAGCCTACTAGTACATCTTTCCGCAGTACGAGTAGTTATGCTAGAAGTGCTTCTGCGGTACAGACGACTTCTTCCGTATCTTATTCTACAGCCCCTATGCGTATGGCTAATGGTACAATTACCACTGTAGCATCTCAACTGAAGGGAGGGGTACTAACAGAGGGAACAGATTCGCCCACGGGTTATATCCCAACACGTCCACAACGAGTACCTGGTGTTCCACTTCCTATTGGCGAAGGATGGGATGTTGTGCTGCTACTAGCTATGCTATGTGGAGGATATGTGGTAAGACGGTATATTTCGGTTAAGCGATTAAATGGTCGCAAAACTGAGGTGAAGGCATCGGAGATGCGATGATGGCGGCTTTGCCGCGGTGAAAGGCATCAGAGAAGTAGTGAATACTAAGAGGGAGCGGAAAACCGCTCCCTTATTGTTTCTTAGTTCGTCTCATCTCCTTTGCCTTTTAGCGCACAAATCTGTGCTAAGTAACAATCCTTACAATTGTTTTTGTCCTCTGTAGGAGAGAAAGGAATCTCTGGATTGAATATCTCTTCTATCAAACAAGTTAATTCCTCCATAAAATCTTGAGGGATAACTCCTGTATAGAATTTAGGACCACTTTTGTCGTGCAGACATGTTTCAGTAGCGAGATCATGTAGCTGACGTGTAGGGAAGAGATGTGGAGCCATATCCAACATATTGCCACGTTTAGCTTGCTCTTGACAAGCAAGTGGGTCATTCTCCAACATCCAGCAATAGAGTAGGGTCTGTAAGATGTATTTATTGCCTTGTTTGCGCACACTAATATCTTCAGTATCCTCATGAGTAGTTTTACCAAACACGTCCGACATCGTCGTGTAATCCAGTTTGACACTTCCTGTTTTATAGTCAATGACCCGCATGTGATCGGTCTTGATGTCAATGCGGTCAATCGTTCCGCAAAAAGCAATATCCTGATTAATGGTAGGTAGATGTAATGTTCTATAAACCCTCTTTTCGGATGTGATATACTCAAACGGCGCTTGGTTGTAGTCATAGTGTAGTGTGTTTTTTACACAGCTGCGTACCACTCCCTCAGCTAGTTCGTCTCCCTGTAGATCTTTGAGTTCTGGGAGGGACTTCCAATACTGATTATTATTGACATTATCCATCAATAATTGTATATCTGAAGGTAGAACTTGTTTGCCCTCTAGTGGAGTATATAGGTGTTGCATCACAGAGTGCAGCACAATACCAAGTGTTCTATCGCTGATAGAAATACTATCATCGGTTGCTTTATCTCGAATGCGTTCAAGGTGTTGGTAATAGAATGACTTTTGACAGCGCAAGTATTCGGCCAATGCGCTAGCTGATAAAGCACCTTTTTCTGTAGTGGAAGTAAAGTATTTGGAGAGTAAGCGCTGTACCTCTGCCGTCTTGGTGATAGGCAAATTCTCGGAAATGGCAGATTGCAGTTTCTCGGTGACGGTAATACGTTCTATAGGTAGTTGGTATTGCCAAATAAGTTGGTAATAGTAGCGTGATAACTCGCCAGAATGTTGCTCATCGGCATGCGTGTTGGCAATAAACCAAATGTTCTTAGCATGTGAGAGCATGCGGTAGAAATTGTATGCAAAAATAGCATCTTGACGCTCCACCGTAGGTAAATCAAATCCGCGGCGTAAGGTGTAAGGAATAAAACTATTTCCTCGTGAGCGCCCAGGATAGATGTCATCGTTGAAGTCGGTAATGATGATATTGTCAAAATCTAGTGCACGTGTCTCTAATACACCCATGATCTGCAGACCTTCTAGTGGCTCTCCCGTATATGGAATAGTCATATCCATGGTGAGCATCTTGAGGAGCTGTTGTACCGCTTGTGCCGTGAATGAAATATCCGAATAAGTGTGAATAGCATCCTCAATGCGGTCCAATGCCTTGAGCATGAGGTATACACTTTCGCTATTGTCGTGGTTGAGTTGTTGCTCTATATGTGTACGCAAAAGTCGGATACATTCTCCACTATCTTGTACTGTAGGGGAGATGTATTGCTCAGGATATGCGATAGACATATATGTGGAGGTCGCACGTAATGGATATCCCATGGTGACATTGATTTTCTGGATGTCGCTAGGGATAGTATGTATCAATGGTATGAGTAAGTCCTCGTTAGGGAGAACAACAGCGGTGCGTGTCCAATCTGTCACATCTCCTTTGATCTGGGACAGAATCTCATGGACCTGATGCGTCTGACTAGTGGAGGATGATACAGAAATAAGCTTGATTTGTTGATTAGTATGCTTAGTAGTGGTAGGAATCTCATAGCGAGAATGGAAATCTCGTAGATTGTCCTGCATGAACATAGAGGCTGCGTTATGCTTATCACGCAATAACTCATCATCGTAATCAAAGTAGAAATCAGCACGTCCCATCTCTTGCAGACGCAGCATGAGTTGGCGCTCAGATTCGGTCATGGCGTTAAAACCAATAAAGACATACTCCTCGCTGAACTTATCTTGAGGTATTTCATCCCAATGTTCGATGACATGTCTATGGAGGAGTCCCTCGTACGCTAGATTATCCTGCAAGAGATTCTCTTGTAAACGAGAATATAGAGGATAGAGTAATTGCCATGTCCTTACAAATTGGGTATGCATCGTGCTGTTATTGTTCTTGCTAACAGAGAGGTGAAACTCTCCCCAAAAACGCTTGATGGCATCGATTTGTTTGTCAGACAAACTAGCAAAATGGCTATCAATATCGTGCATGTCCTCTACCAAAGCATACAAGGATTGGACATCTTTGATGAGATGATTATCCACCTCAGAGAAGTCCGCTAGCATCATTTTCCCCCAGTGAACGAAGGTTTCAAGGGGTTCAGCATTTGTACGCAGTTCGTGACTATATATTTGATATAATCGTAGTAACAAAGTCAACTGATCGACCACCATAAGGTCGCTCAATGAGGCAAAACACTCGTTAATACTAATGACTTTAGGTGCAAAAGTGGGTTTGTGAATATACTGTGAGATGTATTTACGGAAAAACAAACCCGCACGATGATTAGGGAAAACAAAAGTATAAGAGGACAACTTAGCCTCTGCATTTTGTACAAATGTTTGTGCAATGTGTTGTAATTTACTCTGCATTAATTCTAAGGAGTTGTTTAATTAATAGTTTTATACGTGAAATGATTGACCATGTCTTGCTAGCAGGTGGCATCTCCATGAGCAATGTGTCCATATCAGGACCTCCAGTTAACTGCTCTGGATAAACGACCATAGAACTATAATCTGTAAAATGCTTGCCTAACATCGTAGGAATCTCTTCAAACAATGGGTTGTAACTGGCAGTAGACTTGCGAGATGATAGGAGAATCATCATATCGTTGTCCATAATGGTTTGGGATAGGATGTCGATCTCTTCCCAACCTTCCATTGTGCGGAAGGATGCACGGAGATATTTACCTGGACGGCGACACATGGTTTGTAGAGCCCATTGTGTGTCAGGATGAGCATAGAACACCACTTTGGCTCCTAGTTCGCCTGCTAAACGACGCACAAGGCCAAAGCAAGTGATAAAGTCGCGCTCCTTCTCAGCATAGCGAGGAACAGCAACAACCAAGCGGTTGATGGTATTGATAGGTTGCGCCTCATGATATACAATCACCGACTTGCTAGTATGTTCCACCATATTGGATACATCTAGCCAATCGGCAGACTGCTTGATTTCGATATTGTTAAGCGATGCCATCTCTCCGATTTCGCGTAGAGTAGGGCGTAGGTCTTTGCCAACCGATGTGAGCAACCAATAGTCGTCTTCGTGGTCCGCTACTAGTTTGGCGCTCTCCTGCAGCGCTAACTCTTTGGCAGCATGCTCTGAGATAAAACTAGCGGTAGTGCATAATACCAAAATCATCAAGACCGATGCATTCAGCACATCGGATGACAAGATACCCATTTGGTAGGCAATAGTAACGATAGCCAATGTGCCCGCTGCGGTGGCATGGGTAAGACCAAAAACGAGTTGACGCTCGTGTTTGGAGAAACGGAAAACGACTTGAGCAATCCATGCGGAGAGACTCTTGCCAATCAACTTGGTGATGATCATCACAACTGCTATTGTCAATGTGGTCCAACCACTCCAGAATGCATGAATATCAATCATTAATCCCACACTAATGAGGAATAATGGTACGAAGATACTATTACCTACAAAGTTGATGCGTCCCATCAGTGGCGAACGGTTAGGCAGCAAGCGATTGAGTGACACACCACAAAGGAAGGCGCCTAAGATTCCCTCTAGACCTGCCAAATCAGCGAGTAATGCACTGCCCACTAACATCAACATCACTACCATAAACTCAGAGATGGGGTCACGGTAACGCTTGAAGAACATACGCGCAAAGCGAGGGAAAAGCCACAATACACTAAGCAAGAATACAGCCACGAGAGATAGTTGTATCGCATATTCCGTGATACTCTGTGCCGAACGACTCCAACCTTCTACTATAGCCAATACAATGAGTGACAAGATGATCGCCCACATAGTAGCACCCACCGTGATGTTGACTGCTACGTTTTTCTGCACTCCATAACGACTAACAATAGGATAGGTCATCAGAGTGTGGCTACCGTACATGGCACCTAACAATAGACTAGGCAACCAACCATAAGGTAATAAGTATCTACTCGTGATGAGACCCAAACTAAAAGGAATAAAGAAAGTACACAAACCAAAGAATAGCGAGCGATATTTATATTGCTTGAAGTCATTGATGTCCATCTCGCTACCCGATTGGAACATAATATAAAGCATACCCAATGAGCCCAAAATCTTGATTGTTGGACTCTCACCTACGAGATTCAGGACTGATGGACCAATCACGATACCCGCCAAGATAAAACCCACAATGCTCGGCACATGGATCTTGCGGCACACCAATGGTACAAACCATATGATGCCGATCACTAAAGTTAATATCAATAAAGGCGATAAACTCATTCTTCTCTAAACTCTAAACACTCAACTCTCAACTATATATATCGTCCCGTTAAACTCTTGCTATTATTGCGTATCTCTTCCACTGTACCTGTGGCAACTACTGTGCCACCGTCGCGTCCGCCATCTGGTCCCATGTCGATGAGATGATCGCATGAGCGGATGACATCTGGGTTGTGCTCAATGATAATGACGGTATTGCCTTTGTCCACCAGTTGGCGCAACACACCCATCAATACGCGTACATCTTCGAAGTGAAGTCCTGTAGTAGGCTCATCCAATATGTAGAGAGTCTTGCCTGTACTTGGACGAGCGAGTTCAGTGGCGAGTTTGACGCGCTGACTCTCGCCCCCAGATAGGGTGGTGGATGATTGCCCTAGTTTGATGTAACCTAAACCTACATTTTGCAAGGTCTTGATTTTCTTGAGGATATGTGGTTGACTCTCAAAGAATTCTACCGCTTGGTTAATGGTCATATCCAGCACATCAGCTATGGATTTGCCTTTGAAACGCGCCTCTAGTGTCTCGCGGTTGTAGCGTTTGCCTCCACACACCTCGCAAGGAACATAGACGTTGGGCATAAAGTTCATTTGGATGGTCTTGTAACCATTGCCGCTACACTCATCGCAACGACCACCTGCATTATTAAAGGAGAATCGTCCTGCTTTCCATGAGCGGATCTTGGATTCGGGCAATAGTGCAAATAGGTTGCGGATATCCGTAAACACACCAGTGTATGTCGCAGGATTGCTGCGAGGGGTACGACCGATAGGCGATTGATCTACCGCTATGACCTTGTCTATATGTTCAATACCCTCAATGCTATCATATGCCAATGGCTCTTGCAGACTGCGGTAGAAGTATTGGCTGAGGATAGGGTAGAGCGTTTGGTTAATAAGTGTAGATTTGCCACTGCCAGAGACTCCTGTGACTGCAATCATCTTGCCGAGAGGGAAAGAAACATCTACACCTTTGAGGTTGTTTCCCCTGCAACCGCGTAGCATAATCTCGCCTTTCGCCTCTAACCTCTCGCCTCTCGCCTTTCGCCTCTCGCCTCTCGCCTCATTACTATCTAGCGTAGCGGATAGTTCTCCGCGGAGGTATTTAGCGGTGAGGGTGTCTGCTTTGAGTAGTTCAGCAGGGGTACCTTCGAACACAATCTCGCCACCTAGACGTCCTGCTTTAGGACCAATATCAATGATATAGTCTGCCTGACGCATCATGTCCTCATCGTGCTCCACAACGATGACGGAGTTACCCATATCACGCAGTTGTTTAAGTGAATCAATAAGACGTTGGTTATCACGTTGGTGCAGACCGATACTTGGCTCGTCCAAGATGTAGAGTACATTGACGAGTTTGCTACCTACTTGTGTAGCAAGGCGTATGCGTTGGTTCTCTCCACCCGACAGACTGTCAGATGAGCGTGAGAGGGATAGGTATGATAGTCCCACGCTGAGCATAAAGCCCAGACGGGAGATGATTTCTTTGACGATAGGTTCTGCAATGGCGCGTTGTTTGTTGGTCAGGCGGGCAGGAACATTCATGAGCCAAGCTCTGAGATCGGTGATATCCATAGCAGAGAGTTCGGCAATATTTTTGTCGGCTATGCGAAAACTAAGTGCTTCGCGGTTGAGGCGTTGACCATGACAGGCAGGGCACTCGCACCACACCTCTTCTTTCTCCTCCTTCTCATCCTCTGGTTGTTGCATATACTCGAGAATACGAGTGTACCAGTTGTCGTCGTCTTTGATGATGTCGTTTAGTTCACCGTCATTAACCATTTCACCGGTATTAACCGATTTTACTCGTCCTAATCCGCGACATGTAGGACACCAACCTTGTGGTGAATTGAAGGAGAATGTATGTGGCGCTGGTTCGGCATAACTCATACCTGTGGTAGGACACATAAGATGGCGAGAGAAATAGCGGATTTCATCGCCTATAACCTTTTCGCCTTCTCGCCTTATCGCCTGTGCGCTGTGCGCACAAATGGCCATCACACCATCGCCCATACGCATGGCTTGATCCACGGATGCGCGGAGGCGTTTGAGATCTTCGTTCGCCTCCTCGCCTTTCGCCTCTCGCCTTTCGCCTAATTTAAGGCGATCGATTACGACTTCAATCGTGTGGTTCTTGTAGCGATCGAGTTTCATGCCAGAATAAATCTCCTGCACTTCACCATCTACGCGAACGTGCAAGAAACCTTTGCGACGGATGGTCTCAAAGAGTTCTTTGTAGTGTCCCTTGCGGTTGTTGACCATAGGGGCTAGGATAAGCACTTTCTGTCCGGCATATTCGCGAAGAATCAAATCAAGAATCTGATCATCAGTATATTGCACCATCTTCTCACCTGAAGCGTAGGAATACGCATCTGCTGCACGCGCAAAGAGAAGTCGCATGTAGTCATATACTTCTGTAACTGTACCCACGGTACTGCGTGGATTGCGTGAGGTAGTCTTTTGGTCGATGCTAATGACAGGAGAAAGACCGGTGATCTTGTCCACATCTGGACGCTGCATAGTGCCAATATATCCGCGAGCGTAGGAGGAGAAAGTCTCCATGTAACGGCGTTGACCTTCGGCAAAAATAGTATCAAAAGCAAGAGATGACTTGCCACTACCCGACAGACCTGTGATAACCACGAGTTTGTCTCGCGGAATACGCACATCCACATTCTTTAAATTATGCACGCGTGCGCCTGTGATGAGTATTTCGTTGCCTTTGTTTTTCATGTCCAAATACCTTTGCGCTGCAAAGGTACAAAAAAAATCGGATATATGCAAGAAAAATGCGCAAAGGGCGCATTTTTCAGGACGCTTTGCTAGAGATTGTAGGTCAAAGGTTATAGGTTAGGGGTGAGACTTAGCTTCTGCTTCATAGGCGGCAAATGGGAATATCAAACATGCTGTTCCGTCCATGGTTGGCTCGTTGGTGGAGTAGTCATTTGTGGAGTCATGATAGACCATCACATCGGGCTGATAGCGCATATAATTGATACCACCTTCCATATTGACCCCACGCAGACTGTTGAAGATGCCTATATATACAGGACCATCCACTAAACCACCTGTTGTGTTGCCTATCTTCTCGCTGATCATAAACGAGTGAGGTTGAGTAGGATAACATTTGGCACCAGGCAACTCCACGATCATGCATACACCCCATGGATTGCACCCTAACAACCAATCGCGCAAGGAGGATTCCATGTCAATATAGGTTGAGTCGTTGGTCAATTGACGATACAAGATACATTGGGTCAGCATAGCCGTTGTGAGGTTATTAGAGCACCAAATAGACGGAATACCATACAAAAAGGCTTGTTGCACGGGCTTGCCGTTGATAGCACGCTGATAGACCATATCAATGCCTTTCTTCAAATACGCCACAAACTCCTCACGCGAACGGTTCTTTGCCTCGCTAGCCAAACGATAGTGGCCGATATTCATAAACGGATACCATTGGTAATGGCGAGCGGTATCGCTTCCCATCCAAGGCGTGGTGGGTTCTTGGCGGCCATAAGCTACCGCAGCTTTGAGATAGGATTTGTCATTCGTTTGGCGATATAGTTCGTATGCTCCTAACTCCATGTCATCCACCCAGTTAGTCTCCTCGTAGATGTATGGCGAACGAACAGACGCTGTTTGACTAAAACCAGGTTTGCGAACGCCCAACTGGTATGCATCTTCAGCTTTCTTACCAATTTGCGCGGCCAGTTCAGGATAGTATGGCGCCAAGATCTTGCTACCCAACGCAAAACAGGACGCGTACTTACCTACGATAGAAGAAGTGCCAGTAGAGATATTCATGCCCTTGCCTTGCACCTGTGGTTCGCCTGTCACGAAATACACAGGACGACCATTATTCACACCCCAACCATAATCTGCTTGGTCGTCTTTAGGAAAACGCATGCCGATATGGTCGCGGTCGTCGGCCAGTTGATTGTAGAACTCGCCAGGTTCGGGGTTCATACGGTTTAACCAATCCAAACCCCAACGAATCTCATCCACAATATCAGGAATACCATTCGCTCCT
>JAZQSZ010000165.1:0-16810 GCA_045630365.1 Paludibacteraceae bacterium
ATACCGAACGTGTGGAGTATATGCTTGATATGTTAGAGATACGTGGCTTTACCTTCTTTGAGGAAGTACAAGGTCGTGGTAGTAAGAATGGCGAGCCTCGCCGTGGTACACACGCGTGGCCAGAGATGAACTCTTGTGTCATCACCATCGTGCCAGACGAGAAGGCTCCTTTATTGCTCGAAGCAGTAAAGAAACTTGATAAACGCAATGAGGAAGTCGGTGTGCGTGCTTTTATGTGGAATATAGAGGCAACGGTATAAATCCGATTACCATAATCAACTAAAGTGGGTGTGTCAAAGTTTGGCACACCCACTTTAGTTTTTTTTACGGACTGATAACGGAGTGGTAACGGGGAAAGTAGGGTATAAACCCGTTATGAACCCGTAATTGATAGTATGCTGGTAATTGTTAGTATATAACAAAAGAAGAAGCATTTCTGCTTCTTCTTGCGGTGCGGACGGGACTCGAACCCGCGACCCCATGCGTGACAGGCATGTATTCTAACCAACTGAACTACCGCACCAATTGTATGTCTTACTTCCTTTCCGAAAGCGAGTGCAAAGGTACTGCTTTTTTTTGAACTGACCAAATATTTTACGAAAAAAAGTGTAATTTCGTGCGATTTTGTCAAATTTACTTGTCAAAATCGAGAAATACATGCTATAAAACATATTTTTATAGACAAAAATTTGGTGGGTATAGAAAAAAGCAGTACCTTTGCACCGTGTTTTTCATGGTATTAGATTTAAGGTTAAGTAAAGATTGGGTTGTCGGGAGACAATCCTCTTTTTTTTATAACATCTAGCACAACTAGATATCCTAGTTCTACTAGATTAAACTAAAAAAGGTTACTCGATTCGAGTAACCTTTTTGTTTTATATCGCGATTTTATTAAAGCGCTTTGAGTGTAGCTAATAGATATTCATAGAATTTAGCCACAGATGGAATATTCACTTTCTCGTCTGGTGAGTGTGGATATTTGATGGTAGGACCAAATGAAATCATATCCATGCCAGGATAGTTGCGACCGATAATACCGCACTCTAATCCTGCGTGAATAATAATAACGCGTGGCTCTACCCCATAATTCTCTTGGTAGGTGGTTTTCATCACTTGCAAGATATGACTATTTAAGTTAGGTTTCCAACCTGGATATGATCCTGAGAATACTACCTCTGCACCTGCCATAGCAAATACAGACTCAATGATAGATTGCAGTTCCTCTTTGCGAGACTCCACGGATGAGCGAGTCAAACACATAACGGTTACGCAATTGTCCTCAGTAACCAACATAGCGAGGTTGTTACTTGTCTCAACCACATCTGGCATCTCTGGGATTACACGATATACTCCGTGTGGGCATGCTGTAATAGCGTGAATCAAAAAGTCTTGTACATCTTCTGGTAATTCGGTCGCTGGACATTCTACTTCGGTAGCGGTCAATTGGATATTATCTTCCACTCCATCGTATTCTGCCACAAACAAATTCTCATATTCTGCCACAAGATCCATAATCTCATCTACACCCTCAGCTGGAATAGTGATCACAGCGGCAGCCTCGCGTGGAATAGCATTGCGCAGACTACCACCTTCTACATATGCCAAACGAGCCTCGTAGTTTGCTACGGCGTCCTTCAAGAAACGGAACAATAGTTTATTTGCGTTGGCGCGTTGCAAGTGAATATCACAACCAGAGTGGCCGCCTTTGCAACCCTTTACACTTACTTTGATGGCTACATCGCCCTCTTCTACTTCTACAGGAGTGTAGTGGAACTTAGCGGTAGTATCTACACCGCCTGCACAACCTACATACAACTCGCCCTCTGCCTCAGAGTCTAAGTTGAGCAAGGTCTTGCCTTGTAACATACCACCTTCCAAGGCAAAAGCACCGTACATACCTGTCTCCTCGTCAACGGTAACCAATACTTCCAATGGAGGATGTACCACTGACTTGTCTGCCAAGATTGCCATAGCAGCGGCTACGCCAATACCATTATCTGCGCCTAGAGTAGTGCCTTTGGCTGTTACCCATTCGCCATCTACATATGCTTCGATAGGGTCTTTCTCAAAGTCAAACACGGTATCATTGTTCTTTTGTGGAACCATGTCCATATGACCTTGAAGGATCACACCTGGATGATTCTCATAACCAGGACTAGCTGGTTTACGGATAATCACATTACCGATGGTATCAACTATGGTCTCTAGACCTAAACTCTTGCCGTATGCTGCCAAAAATGCAGATACTTCCTCTTTCTTACCCGATGGGCGAGGAATTTGGGTGAGGCTATAAAAATGCTCCCACACCGCTTTTGGTGCTAAATTTTTCATATACGTATTTTAATTTAAAGTATTACTCTTAATCTCAATTCTCAACCGTAAGTTCTCCACATAGGGAAATGGAGAGAAGTTGCTTTACTTTTTCTACATCATTTGGAATCTCACCAAGTAGGTGCATCATCTTGGTCAATAATGCTTCGGTTGTGATATCATATCCCGATATTACACCCGCTTTCAATAGGTTCATGCTCACTGCATAATGTCCCATAGCTACCGATCCGGTATGACATTGGGTCTTATTCACAATCACCACGCCTCTATCTACTGCATTGCGTAAACGGCGATATAACCATTCGTGCGTAGGTGCATTACCCGCTCCGAATGTCTCTAATACTACACCTTTTAAATTAGGAATATCCAATACTGCAGCCACAACGTCCTCTGTAATGCCCGGGAAGAGTTTTAATATAGCTACGCGTGTATCAAATTTCTTCATCAACCCCAATGGCAATCTTTCTCCGCCAAGTGGTTCGATAAACTGTCTATTATAGGTGATATGTACACCCGCTTTAGCCAGTGCAGGGTAGTTGTAGGACTTGAATGCCGAGAAATGCTCCGCATTACGCTTGGTCGTTCTGTTTCCGCGATACAATTCGCCATCCATATATAGGCAAACCTCAGGTACGATTGGACCATTTGCATCGTATGCTGCGGCTATCTCAATAGCGGTCAATAGATTCTCCTTAGCATCCGAACGCAACACACCTACTGGCAATTGACTGCCTGTGAATACCACTGGTTTGCTGAGATTATCAAACATAAAACTCAACGCTGAGGCTGAATAAGACATGGTATCTGTACCGTGCAAGATGACAAATCCATCATACTCATCGTAATGATCATATACCATTTGTGCCATTTGTATCCAACTCTCTGGATTCAAATCAGATGAATCCAATAATGGCTCAAAAGGTGTCATTTCTACTTGAATATCACCAGCAAAGAGCTCTGGTACAAAGGCCTTGAAGGTTTGCATGTCTGCAGGATGCAATGCTCCTGTCTCTGCGTCACGAACCATTGAAATGGTACCTCCTGTCAAAATCAGTAGAACTTTCATTGTTTCAGTTTTATTAAAATCTTTGCAAAGATACTACTTTTTTTTCGCATATGCAAATTTCTTGATAAAAAAGGAGCTCGATATCCCATCGAACTCCTCTCCACTATTATGAAAAACACTATTTATTTAAACACGATCTCTCGTGTTTTCGTAGATTCTGATTTTTAACTCTCACCATTCGTCATTTCCACCAACTTGTATCCTTTGCTGTGTACACTTAGAATACGCATAGGACTATTCTCGCCCAAATATTTGCGAAGATGGTTAACGTATACACTTAGCGAACGCGCATTGAAATAGGTGTCTTCTCCCCACAAACTCATCAAGATATAGTTGCGTTCTACCAAGTTGTTCATATTTTGGCAAAACATTAGCAACAATTCGTTTTCCCTGGTGCTCAAATGATGTTCGCCCAATGTTTGACGTACACTGTCATAATGCACTCCACCCAAATCAAACTCAGTTTTGTTCTTGGCATTGCCATACTGACAACGGCGTAGAATTGCTTCTATTTGGTAGGTTAAAATATCAATGGAGAATGGTTTGAAAATATAGTCGTCACATCCTAACTCATATGCGCGGATAATACTATCTTTATCCTTCTTTTCGCTGATAAATACGACGGGCAATGTAGCAAACGCGCTACGAATCAATTTCAGTAACTCGTAACCGTTCATGTTTGGCATCGTAATATTGCTCAACACAATATCATAATGGCGCTTAGGAATCAACTCCCACGCTTCTTGTCCGTCTTTCGCTGTGTCCACCACATAGGATTTGCTACGCAGGTAATCAGCCACGACCATGCTCAAGTTGGCATCGCTCTCTACTAATAATATATGATTGGATTGAGTCATTATATCATGCTTTATTTACCAACTCATATACTACAAATACCGTGCCAAATATCAAAATGTACTAATTTTATTGTGAGAAATCTAAATATATTGATATCTTTTCAATATCTGTGGGACTTAGACCCTTGATTTTTTTTAGTTCCTCAGCCGATTTGATGCGTATGTGCCTTCGCCTATATTCATATATGGCTTTGGCTTGTTCGAAACTCAAATATGGATGTCGGTGTAATACCTCGGGTCGTATTTTGTTGACCGGCATTTTGTTGAGCACTACACTATCTATATAAAAATGGGGTAGTATGCTATCAGCGACCACCTTGTCCATACCTCTCGCTTCTAATATTTGTTCCACTCTAGCATACCCACCTAATTGTTCTCGGTAGCGAACAATCATTTTGGCTCGATACGATCCGATACCTCTAATTAGTTTCAATTCCGTAGTGTCTGCCGTACGCAAGTTCAATATGGTGTCTTTCTTTATGCTTCTCCATTTAGGCAAACTATCCAAGCGAATAGTATCCACCTGTGCCGAATCTACTGCGATGCTATCTTGTTGAATACATATATAAGGTTCTAGTGCGATGTACATGCTGTCGGTCATGCCGTAGAGTTTTTTCATATCCTCTTTTTGGCGATACCTTCCTCCCTTAGCACGGTACTTGAGCATGTTTTTTGCCTGCCATGGCTTAAATCCTAAATGCAATAGCGTGACGCTATCCACTGTGTTGGGATCAAACATTTGCATCCGTATTTCGATGGTATCACGCTTGTATGTCTTTTTCCATTTGGCTTTATAGATGCTGTCTTGTTTGGCTTGGTAGTCTTCAAAGTTCGTTTTTACAGAATCTTCTACCAATATGATTGGTTCCGCCTTAGGTTGCAAATACTTAGTCGCCACCATCCCCCCAATAATGAACACAGCGAGAATCAATAGTCCCAACCATTGCTCTGCTGTCAACAAAAATATCTTCTCTCTTTTCTTCATAATCGCCTCACCGTCTAACCGTTTAACCGCCTTACCGTTTTTAACCGCTATGTCACCACCGATTCTACTACGCCGTCTTGCAGATAAGTCTTCAACACATCTCCTTCTTTCACATCTTCTTTCTTTATCACGGGTTTACCATTTGATAGGGTCAGACTATAACCCATTTTGAAGATCCTTTCTGGCGAATGTAATTCGATTGTTTTGGCCCATATTTGCAGTTGATTCTGCTCCTGCATGATGAGTCGTTGTGCCGAATAACTCATACGCTGTAAGTATGTTTGCAATCTGTTATTCTCTTGTACTACAACCTGTTGTGTTGCTCTTTGTAGACGCAATGCCCATTGGTTGATCACTTCCACCTGCTCTGCTACGCGCTCAATGATCCATTCCGCAGCTGCGGTAGGAGTCTTCACAGATGTATGTGCCACCATATCTACAATGCTCATATCTCTGGTATGACCGATACCTGAGAGAATAGGCAACGGAAACTGTGCACAATGGCTGGCCAACTCGTAGTCATCAAAACATCCTAAATCCGTTGTTGCTCCTCCACCACGAATAATGACCACCATATCCCATTTATCCTCCTCGCTAGCTATCTTGTTCAATGCTTTGATAATACTTTTTGGGGCGTTATCGCCTTGCATCACGGCAGCAAACAATTCTAACTCAAACTTCACCCCAAAGCGATTATTTTGCAATTGGTCACAAAAATCCCCATATCCTGCGGCATCCGCAGCCGATATTACCGCTATTTTTCGAACGAGAGTAGGGGGCGTCAGACTCTGTTGTAAGTCCATGACCCCATCTTTTGTCAATCGGCGAATGGTGGCTTGGCGTTGTTTAGCCAAATCGCCTTGTGTATAGGTGGGGTCTATATTCCATATGTTCAGACTCAATCCATATACAGGATGAAATGCCACGCTCACTTCCACCAATACTTGCATACCCACACGCAGTGCCTGCCCTGTTTCTTGAATGAAATAGGCAGACAACAAACTATACACATTGCTCCAGCAGGTGGCTCGCACTTTAGCCGCTAGCATATTGTCGTCGGCTTTTTCTACGAGTTCCATATAGCAATGTCCTCGTGCACTCAGCGAGGCAATCTCCGCGCGTACCCAATAGCGTTCTAGCAAGTCGTCCTCTACAACCTGCTGAATCTCTGTGCATAATTCCGATAAACTATATTGTCTCATATCTCTCAACTCTTAACTCTCAACTCTTAACTTTCAACTCTTAACTCTCAACACCAAACTCATCCCAAGCGCTCCTGCCACTCCGATAAGCCACCACCATCTCACTCTATCTCCTCGCATCATCAGTATGCCGCATACCAATGCGATATACATACATCCAGCACTTATTCCGCTGATTTCCATCTGAGTAGTCGAGTAGGGCAGGGACTCGATCCACTCCACCGCCTCTCGCATTACCCAAGTGCTCCATTTGGCTGCTATACCTAACCACTCTCCGATGACACACCACGAGAAGGCCAAAGTGCCAAAACCCAATAGCAGGACCACAAAGGCCATCGGGATGACGATCAGATTGGTCAATGCAAAATAATTACTTGTTTGTCCAAAATAGTACAAGGTCAGCGGCATGGTTGCCAATTGTGCACCAACGGACACCATCAGCAATCCGCCAATATACTTGCCCCAATAACTTCTCAATTGGGTATGTTGTTGCATCCATGAGGCTATCACCATAATGCCCATGACGGCTGCAAAACTCAACTGAAAACTTACGCTCCATAATGCCAACGGATTGATCACTAATATGATAACCGCTGCAGCTAGGATAGGGTTCCAACGCGATGTATGTCGTCCCATTAAGTAGGTCAATTCCCAAAAACTCAACATCAGCGCACTACGCATCACCGATGGACTCAGACCTGTGACAAACGCATAAATCCAGAGTAATACGAGTAATATACTACTGAGCAACCATCGTTTGCCTTTTTCTTCGTATAAGGGTTTTCCCAAACCTCCCAGGGTTAATATCCACATGATGATTCCCCAGACAATACCCGTATGCAATCCGCTCACGGCCAGTACGTGCATCGCTCCTGATGCTGAGAAGCTTTGCTGTACTCCTTTGTCTAATTCCTCTCTGTATCCCAATGTCAGTGCCGACAATATTCCCAACTCTTTGCCATCTATTCCCATCTTTTTGTATTGCTCACTCAGTGCATACTGACACCGCTGTGCCATAGCTCGGATTCCTTTTCTAGGTTGATGACCGACTATTTGCCAATTGCCTCTATGTGCCCATGCGGTACCTACTATCCCTTGTCGGCGCAAGTACAAACCATAATCAAAATCTCCCAATGTATCTCCCCGATGAATACTCGTTTCTACTAGTAGGATATCTCCCTCGTGGGGCATAGGCAGACTATCTTTTTGCAGGTAGAGTAGGATCTTTTTGCCGTCTTCTAGACGGGCTTCATAGCGAATCGTTTTAGCCCTTTCTTGTCCTTCGCTTTGTATGTGGATGGCAAAGAGTGTAGTGGTATCCAAATAATCTACTTCGGTATCTTTCAATAAATTAAGCGGCTTACCCCAGTAGCCGCTCAATAGTATTATTCCCACCAGCGGAACTAGCACCATCAACCATGTATGTCCCGCCAACCATTTCATATGCCGCCTAACCGTCTAACCGCCTAACCGTTTAACCGCTTAATCCTGCTTCAGCAGCTTAACCATTGCTATAGGATCTTCTGCACCGAATACCGCACTACCTGCTACCAATATATCCGCACCTGCTTTCCATAATTCGGGTGCCCATTTGGCGTTCACACCGCCATCTACCTCTATCAAGGTATTCAATCCACGTCGATCAATCTCCTCTCTTAGATAGCGCAAACGGTCCAATGACTCCACGATAAAACTCTGACCGCCGTATCCTGCTTGCACGGACATGAGTAGCACCATATCCACTTCGCCCAAGTATGGATCTAGACTATGGATGTCGGTCTTTGGGTTGATTGTCAGGCAGGTGCGTACACCTTTTTGGCGAATCAACTCAATCACTGGCATTGGATCATCTACTGCCTCAATATGAAAACCTACACTCCACGCACCAGCGTCGCAAAAACGCTCTACATACTTTTCTGGTTGGGTAATCATTAGGTGTACATCTAAGGGTTTGGTGCAATGTTTGCGGCAGGCTTCCATAATTGGAAAACCAAACGAAATGTTTGGCACAAACACGCCGTCCATGACATCAATGTGTAGATACTCTGCGCTGCTTTGATTGATCATCTCGCAGTCGCGTTGCAGATTGCCAAAATCGGCAGATAATAATGATGGTGATATTGCTCTCATATATGTTTTTCGCTTGTGTCAAGCTTGTTTTTAATAATTATCGATGTACTACATTTACTTAAGATTCAGCGGTTGCGTTTTGGATGTTCCCAAAATGCAGAGCGGTGGCAATTTATTGCGGAGCACCTTGGACGAGCTTGCGAGTTTATAAGATTTATTTAGATTTCGTGAGCCGTTAGGCGAGCAGGAGCTTACTATCCTAGCCTCTAAACTCTAAACTGTAGCTCGCAGAGCGTCCTCTAAACCATAAAATGTCGCAGACATTTTCCCCCACTCATATTTCTTCTTCTCCTCTTTCAAGTACTCAGTGAATGCCTCTTGTCTATCGTTACCATAGTAGTCTTTTAGACTTTGAGCTATTGCCTCCACTTTGGGCTCGCAGGCATAACCCATCTTGCCGTCATGGATGATTTCGCCCAATCCACCTACATTGGTTACCAAACATGGTTTCTCAAAGTGAAATGCCACCTGTGTCACACCACTCTGCGTAGCAGACTTATAGGGTTGTACGATCAAATCTGCTGCACCGAAGTACTTGCATAGGTCCGCATCTGCCACAAACTCATTCTTCACGATTACTCGATCTTTCAGCCCGTTGGCTTCTATCTGTGCGCGATATTTGTCCTCGTCCTCGTAGAACTCACCTGCGATAATCAACTGCAAGTCCTTCAAGTCGTCTTTCACCTGTCCAAAAGCATCCAACAGCCAGTCTAGACCCTTGTACGCTCTTACAAGTCCAAAAAATAGCATATAGTTCTTCTTCTCATCCAATCCCAATGCCTGGCATGCATCTTTTTTGCTCATTGGCTCTCCATAGTGGTCATACACAGGGTGGGGAGAGAAAGTCTTAGGTTTGTTCTCCTTATCCAGTTTAGAGATATCCTTCACTACGCTGTCTGACAGGGCTACAAAACCGTCTGTTTGTTTTACGTAGAATGGTGCAAATAACTTGTCTAAGATACTTGGCTCGTGTGGTATCATATTGTGTACCAATGCGATGCAACGGGTCTTGCCGTTTCCCTTGACGAGTTTTTGGATGATGCCGTAGCAGGGGGCGAAGAAGGCCATCCAGTAACAACTTATCACCATGTCGGGTGCCTCTTTTTGTAGGCGTTTGCCCACACGCAACCAATTGAGTGGATTGCATGAGTGGATTGCACGGCGGATAGTGATGCCTTCTGGAGCAGCTTCTTGACTGAATTGGGTTTTGCCAGGGAACAGGAAACCAGGGTATTGCAAGGTAAAAGTCAAAACTTCCACCTCGTGTCCTTCTAGGACAAATTGTTTAGCCAGTCGTTCGTTGAACGCTGCCAGTCCACCTCTGTAGGGCCATGCTGTACCTAGTATCACTATTTTCATATCGCTAAGTATCTTTCTAATTTGCCCACAAAGGTACAAAAAAAAATGTATATGCGCAAGAAAAACTTGTTTTTATTGTCATAGGCTACATTTTTTTGCAGTAGCTTCGAGGATTAAGGTGCCCTCGAAGGTACAAAAAATCTTGCATATATGCAAATTTCCATCATAAATTGTTGTAATTGTTTGTTTTCTTGAGCGCCCCAGAGAGTTGATTGGGGCGCAAGTTGTTGAAATAATAAGTTGTCTATGTTGTCGTAATAATATTGTTAATAATATTGTTTTGCCGTTAAAATTTGTGTATATCACAAAAAATCACTACCTTTGCACCCAAATTCCGTAATAGGGTCTTTTTTAACCCTTAAAACTTTTAAAACTCTTGAAACTTTTAGAACACTTATAGATATGGCAACACAAGAAGAAACCTTCAAAAAACTAGTCGCACACTGCAAGGAGTACGGTTTTGTATTCCCTAGCAGCGAGATTTACGACGGACTTGGCGCCGTGTATGATTACGGTCAAAACGGTGTAGAACTCAAGAACAACATCAAGAAATACTGGTGGGACGCTATGACCATGCTTCACGAGAATATCGTGGGTATTGATGCAAGTATTTTTATGCACCCAACCACTTGGAAAGCATCTGGCCACGTGGACGCATTCAATGATCCACTCATCGACAACAAAGATAGTAAGAAGCGCTACCGTGCAGACGTACTTATTGAGGACCAACTCGCTAAGTACGACGAGAAGATTGAGAAAGAGGTAGCTAAAGCTCGCAAACGCTTCGGTGAGAGCTTCGATGAGGAGATGTTCAAGCAAACCAATGAGCGCGTAAAAACTAACGTGGAGAAACGCAATGCGCTTCACGAGCGTTTTGCTACTGCTCTCAATGATAGCAACCTTGAGGAACTCAAACAAATCATCCTTGATGAGGAGATCGTTTGCCCTATCTCTGGTACCCGCAACTGGACTGATGTGCGTCAGTTCAACCTCATGTTCTCTACCGAGATGGGTTCTACTGCCGATGGCGCGATGAAGATTTACCTCCGTCCTGAGACCGCTCAAGGTATCTTTGTGAACTACCTCAATGTGCAAAAGACTGGTCGTATGAAGATTCCTTTCGGTATCGCACAGATCGGTAAAGCTTTCCGCAATGAGATCGTGGCTCGCCAATTCGTGTTCCGTATGCGTGAGTTCGAGCAAATGGAGATGCAGTTCTTCGTTCGTCCAGGCGAGGAGATGAAGTGGTTTGAGTACTGGAAAGAGTTCCGTCTCAAATGGCACAAAGCACTCGGTATGGGTGATGAGAACTACCGCTACCATGATCATGACAAGTTGGCTCACTATGCTAATGCAGCTACTGATATTGAGTTCCAAATGCCATTTGGTTTCAAGGAGGTAGAGGGTATTCATAGCCGTACAGACTTCGATTTGAGCCAACACGCACAATATAGTGGTAAGAAGATCGAGTACTTCGATCCAGAGCTCAACAAGAGCTATACTCCATATGTAATTGAGACTTCTATTGGTGTGGACCGTATGTTCCTCTCTGTTATGTGCGGTGCATATAAGGAGGAGGTGCTCGAGGGTGGTGACACTCGTGTGGTATTGAACTTGCCAGCTGTGCTCGCTCCTGTTAAGGCTTGTGTGATGCCCCTCGTGAAGAAAGATGGTCTTCCAGAGAAAGCGCGTGAGATCGTGGATATGCTCAAGTATGACTTCCACACCAACTACGATGAGAAAGACTCTATTGGTAAACGTTATCGTCGCCAAGATGCGGTAGGTACACCATTCTGTATCACTGTGGATCACGATACCTTGAATGATAATTGCGTGACTATCCGCCACCGCGATACAATGGCTCAAGAGCGCGTAGCAATCGATGATTTGCACGCTATTCTCTCTAAGGCTTGCAACATGCGCGAGACTTTCAAGAAACTGAAATAATTAACTAGAACGACTAGTACAACTAGCACTACTAGCACAACTAGCAGTCCTCCGAAAAGGACTATCAAATAACAGGCAACCCAAAACGGGTTGCCTGTTATTTATTCACTAGGTTTGAGCTTTACAAAAAAATCGCCATTTATGTTTTCGTAACACAAATGGCGATAGAGAATTAATCAACGAAATGATTATTTCACTTCTTGTCCCATCATATTGTAGAGGATACCATCGCGGAGGATAACAAGTTGACCGTTAAGGATAAACTTGTTATTTTTGCCCTCAACTGTCACATTCTCTACATCGGTAGTATCTGGGCAATCCACAACTGTGTAAGTAGCTTTGCCTTCTCCCGCTGTAATCTCAACGCAAGTGTTCTCGGTGAAAGTCATATCTACTGTTTGGTTGGTGTTGCCATTCCAACCTTCACCATTTTTGAATATGACATTGATTGCACTGCAAAATTCGCTCACTACATACCACTCACCCTCTTGAGTTGGGATAACCTCTTTACCTGTTTCTTCGGTATGCCATACCCATGCGGTGATTTGTTCAGTCCACTCTGCAGGAACTTTAGCTTTTACGGTGATATCCTTTGGATCACCTACTGGTGGCACGTTGTTAGGGTCGTAGATATTAGCCCATGCTTCTACTATATCGTATTCTGAATAACTACGATCTGCAATCTCTTCGCCATCCATAGTCTTTTCTACGTAATCCCAACCTGGACCAGAGCAGTATTTGTAAGGCATTGATTTGGCTGCATTCTCAATACTAATGGTGTAATGAGTGTCATCTACTTTGGTCATCTCTGTATGACTCCAACTAGTCATCTCACCAGCGATATAGCAAACGAGTGTACCCTCTGGAACGGTAACATTGTATGTCAAGGTGCCTAATTCTGGTGTCTCACCACTTGGGCAATCAACTGCGGTGTAGGTAGCTTTGCCAGTACCTGCAGTAATCTCAATGCAAGTGTTCTCTGTGAATGTCATATCTACTGTTTGGTTAGCATCACCATTCCAACCAGCACCGTTCTTAAAAATAATGTTGAGCTCAGCGCAGTTCTCGGTAACTACATACCACTCACCATCTTGGGTAGGAATAACCTCTGTACCTGCGCCGCCAGTAGGCCATACCCATGCGGTGATTTGGTCAGTCCACTCTGCTGGAACTTTAGCTTTTACAGTGATATCCTTAGCCTCACCTGGTTCAGGCACGTTGTTAGGATCGTATACTGCAGCCCATGCCTCTACTACGTCCTCAGTAGCATATGTGCGGTCAGCTACCTCACCGCCATTTGCAGTTTTCTCTACATAAGCCCAACTTGGACCTGAACAGTATTTATACTTCATTGCATCAGTAGCATCTGCTACATCAATGGTGTAGTGGGTTTCATCCACCTTGGTCATTTCAACTTGGCTCCAGCCGTTCATCTCACCTGCGATATAACATGCGTGAGTGCCAGCAGGTACTGTCACATTGTATGTCAATGCAAACATTGACATTGAGCATACTAATGCTGCAAAAAATGTAAAGATTTTCTTCATAATGAAATAATTTTAAGTTTATGTGTTAATACTATTTTGTTCGTACTATTCACTTTGAGAGGTAATATTATTATAGGATAAGATACTTGTTCCCGTTTTGAATTACAATACCTCGGTACGTTACATTGACTGGTTGACCTAGCATATTATACATAGGTTGATTGATGTCCAACTTAGGTGTGTCTGGTGATACAACATCTTCCACATCTGTTCCTGGACAATCAATGAGTTTTGCATCGCCAGCTTCCCAACCATAGCATACATCTTCATCGGTACGCAAATCCGAAGATTGTGTACCACTACCATCGTTGAAAATGAAGTTAATCTCTTTTAGAGAGTCATCAAATTGATGATAGTGCATGCCATTAGCATTGACATTGGTCATCTGTGTGCCAGGCCACTTGCCTGTGTACTCAGTCACAGATCCCTTGTCTGTCCATGAATATAGATATACTTTGCTCCATGATGCTGGCTTTTGGAATGCTACTGTGATAGGGGTTACTTGTGGCGCTTGGTAGGTGTAGGTATGTGTTTGTACCTCACTATCCACACCAGATAATGTAGCATATGCTTTGAGTGTTACAGTACCTGTGATGGTAAGAGGTGAGGAGTATTTCTTTTTAGTGGATGAATTCTTTGGGTTGGTTCCATCTAGTGTGTAATATATGGTAGGTGTACCATTGGTTGCTACTGCCGTCATGGTCACGTTGAGACTCTCTGTCTTGTAGGTTTGAGAGCCAGGACTAACAATCAATGTAGGAGCTGCACTAGTGCTTGTCTTAACCCAAATAGCATATCCTGTTCCAGAAGCGGCTTTGGTATAACCTGTTTGAGATGAAGATACACGATTTCCTAACTCAAGAATCAGAGTGCCCTTTGTACCCGTAACGGTAGCACGATAACCAGAGGCATCACCTTGATCGCTTACTGGACTTTCAGAGTGTACTCCAGCCGCTTTACGTGCAAGAATCATAGCATTAATCTCGCTCTTGTACTCTTTCCAATGAGGGTAGAACACGCATGGCACACCTGGCATAGATAGAATAAAGGCGTTGCATTGCAATAGTTTAGCTTTCATGCTACTCTTCATAGAGTTGCCTAATCCTCCAAACTCGTTGTTGTCGCGTTGGTAAGTGTCGTGGTTATCAATGAAAGTAACAGAATACTTGCCTAGACCTTTACCCAATAGACCTGGACCTTTACAACCACTATAATTGCCTGCTGCAATACCATTGTTGAATGTGGTGTACTTCACCGCAAAGTCAAAAGTCAATGTATTGAAGTTCGCATCTCTAAGGCGACTTTCAAGTACATTCGCATTTCCATCCCAATATTCCATAACTGAGAATGGGGCTTGTGCTGCGGTATTGTACTGGTTAATATGCGAGTTGTGGAATCCTTTGCAATAATCATAACGGAAACCGTCATACTTCATGGTGTTAATCATCCATTTAGCATAGGCACTACAAAATTCTTGTACGTTGGTCTGGTTATGAGCCAAATCTCGGGCTGCACCATAGTTCGCCTCGCCGCCATAACCATCATCTGTTGCGCCCGTAGCTGCGCCCTTGCAACTTCCAGCGCTAGAATTTGAGTTTACCTCGTCAGTCTTGCATATCCAACTTGCTTTAGGAGCAAATTTGCCATATTCTCCAAAGTCCATCTCATAGAAATCGCACCATGTTGACTTGTTATTCATATGGTTAATAACGATATCAGCAATCACTTTTGTGCCACCATTGTGTAGAGTTTGAATGAGTTTCTCCAATTCTTCGCGCGAACCCCATGCTGACGTTTGATAGCTAAATTGTGAGGGTAGATAACCTACACCTCCTGAAGATTTGGCTGATGGTGGCAACCATACCATATCGTAATATGCATTGATTTCTGACGCTAATGATGTGAGTGTAGTCCAACGGGTATTGCCGTGAAGCTTATCTTGGTTTGAATCCCAATAGAAAGCTTGTAACATTACACCATGATATGCTGATGGAACAGAGGATGTGTATGCGTTTGTCGTTTTGGACGAGTTGTTTGCATCGTCGTTGTCGGCATCTTCCTCAGTGGTTGATGATGAGCATGTTTCGGAACTAACGACATACAATAAATCATCTTCATATTTCAATTTGATGTAAAAATCGTATGTTCCTGCATTCTCGCACGTGATGAATCCATCTTCTTTGCCGCCGCTAAAATTTTGGGAAGCGCCATATGAATCAATATCTGACATCCATGTGGCATTATTACTAATGTCTATCAGTTGTACTTCATCACCTATCTCTAGGTGTACACATGAGACAACATACTGGGTGCGACCTTGATAATCAGGTTCTTCTGTAGGAGAACCGACAAACTGGTTCGCGCCATTTATGAGCAAACCATAAGAAGAGGCCATTACTGCTGATGTGCCAAAAACTAAGGCAACTAAGAGAAATAGAAAATTCTTTTTCATGTATTATTTTGTTTAAAAAGTAGTTTACGCTACAAAATTACTATTTTTGTTGCAATTGTGCAATAGGGTAAGCAAAAAAATCCCTATTTTTGAGTACATTTTTTTATGCAAACGGTTGCATTGTGGACTACAAAGTCTACGGTCCAATCCGCATAATCAAGGTGATAGATGCGATTAGGATCATTTTGGTAAGCAGGACGGGGATCTTGTGAGAGTATCTCGTCTAGGATATCCCATGGACAACCCTTAGCAATAACATGTTGTTTGAGTGTCTCATCTATCTCAACGGCTAAATGGTACTCCTTGGACTCTTCAGCAAAACCATTTAGCGCATCCGGATGACTGTCGGAAAAACTAAGATAAGGTTTAATATCGTAGATAGGTGTGCCATCTAACAGGTCTGCACCGCTAACAACCAATACCAGTCCTTCTTGACTTTCTTCTACGCGCAGTAAGCGCACGCTGGTTAGTCCAATAGGATTGGGTCTAAATGGCGAACGAGTAGCAAACACGCCCATACGCTTGTTCCCTCCCAAGCGTGGAGGACGCACAGTAGGAGACCAACTATCCTTGCCTTTAACCTCTTCGCATTGCGAAAATCCCCATAACAACCACAGGTGAGAGTACTCTTCTATTCCTCTTAGAGCCTCGCGTACGCGGTACGCAGGCGTAAATATAATACGTGTTTCGATGACCGAATCCTCGCGACTTTGACGGGGAATACCAAATTTCTGCGAAAAACCATTGTGCGCGTGAGCGATAATGTGCAACTCCATAGTATGATCTTATTATAAACCTCCTTAAATGCAGAAAAGACTTCAGAATCCCTGAAGTCTTTTCTGTGTGGTGCCACCAGGAATCGAACCGGGGACACAAGGATTTTCAGTCCTTTGCTCTACCAACTGAGCTATGGCACCATTGATTATTACCAAAT
>JAZQSZ010000166.1:0-3225 GCA_045630365.1 Paludibacteraceae bacterium
TTGAGCGCTGGCATCAGTTTTTTGACACGACCGTAGTAGATATTTCCCACCGCGAAGGTGTCCACACCGCGTTTTTCGCGATTGACCTCCATGAGTCGGTCGTTTTCGGTCAGCGCAATAGCAATCTCCTGTGGCGTAACATCCACAATCAATTCGCTTTTCATATGTCAATGATCGTGGGCAAAAAGTTTGCCCGGGGTTAAAATTGTTAATAAAAAAAATGCTTTGCGGCACCCATTTGCGCCCAAATAGGTATAGCCACAAAGCTTTTGTCAAGCGTCAAAGCTTACTTATGCTTATGACGATTCTTGCGCAAACGTTTTTTACGTTTGTGGGTAGACATTTTATGTCTTTTGTGCTTTTTACCGTTTGGCATAATTGTAATTTATTTAGTGATTATTTTAAAAGTTCTGCGAAGCTATCAGCTGGTTTGAAAGCTGGGATTTTGTGCTCTGGCACTACGATAGACTCATTCTTAGTGATGTTACGAGCGATCTTTTGTGCACGAGTCTTAGTACCGAAACTACCGAAGCCACGGAGATAAACTGCCTCACCCTCTGCTACGGTCTTCTTGATATTCTCCATTGCAGACTCAACTACGTTCATGATAGTAGTTTTGTCGTATCCAGTTTGGATTGCAATAGCGTTAACGAGTTCTGCTTTTGTCATAATAATTTTATATTTAATCAGTTATACATTTTTCAATTTTAGGCAATCAGTAGATCGCGTTTTGACATTGATTTTCGTGCGCAAAAACCAAAATCGGGTGCAAAGGTACTATAAATAAATGACATATGCAAGAGTTTGCGTAAAAAAATATAAACTTTTTTAATTTTTTCTATACTTATCCTTTCATTATCCCTAGCCGAGTCTAAGCCGATACCACTCCGTTACCACTACGAAGGGATAACGAAGGAATAAGCAAACTACCCTTGCGCAAAGGTAGCGCAAGGGTAGCGGCGAGATGGGGATTACTAATAGATCTCAACACTTTCGATAGGTTCTTCTCGGTTGTTTTCTAGGGGTTCGGCTTGGAAGGCTACTCTATCAAAGTCAATCGAATGTAGGTCTATGCAGCGAATAGTACTGTTGTACATTGTGCGATAATACAGACGGCGGTTGGCAAGATCCGTAGCAATAGTGATCTGCGTTGCACTAGGCATATCGGGTACTAAGTCTATGTCGCTGAACTGAATACCGACAGGGATATCAAAATTATTCAGCAGATGAAACGCTTGTACTACCGTATGCTCGGGCGAATCTAATCGTGGAGCTGTGCTCTGGAAGAAAGCTGCACGCACGAAACGAGAAGGAGGAGTCATGTCGCCAGGTAAACCATGCAAACCACTTCCGCCACCAAAAGCTTTGAGGTCCAAAGAGCCAATGGCGCGTTGGTGAATAGATCCAGAGGCGAGGTTGACATAGTTATTGAGATTGGTCAGGTGCCATGTAAACTCAGGAGAGTTAGTCAAGACGCCCAATGGGTTCTCGTGTAGCTTAACCTGTTGATTGATAATCTCTACCACCACTTGTCTACCAGAGGGTTCGGTGATACGCCAATGTACGGTAGAAGCACGAGGGTCGGTGCCTATAATGCGAATGGTAGGCAATAAAGCAATCATTTCATCAATAGTAGCGCAGGTGCTCAGCACCCATGCCACGAACTGCATATCGCTCACGCACAGAGACTTATCTTCTTCCTTGTAGGGCATGTATTCGCCGTAGTCAGGAAAATAGAACAAGCCTGCGGCTAGTCCAGCTTCGTTGATACCCTCCATGATGAACTCATCGTTTTCTACGGCAATACCCACATAGCCATAGTCGGCAGTGAAACTCTTGCCTCGCAGTGTGCCGTCAGGCAGCCACGAACGTTGTTTTTGTCCTCTGGGAACGACCACATACATGGCGTTGAGCGGTTCTGCTGCCCATTCAATGGTGCGTGCTGTAACAATCTGGCTGTTAGTTGTCTGCAAGGTGATACCTGTGCATGCTTGGGCATGAGGTAAACCCAATGCTCCGGTCATAAGAATGACCAATAGAATACATTTTTTCATAGTTGTAAACAATTAAAAGGTTAATGGTTTGAGAGGTAAAGACAAATAGTGTGCCAAATTGAGGCGAAAGGCAATGAGGCGAGAGGCTAGAGGCGAGGAAATGCAGCAAAGCTGCTATCCTTACCTATAAACTATAGCCTATAACCTATAAACCAATAAACCATAAACTATAAACTAGATATTACTCGCTTAACTTGCGTATGTGCATTTTTTGTTGTACCTTTGCATCGAAAATGAACAAGCACCTATTATATAAGGAATTAGAGGAGTGGTACGAGGTAAACCATCGTATTCTGCCTTGGCGTGAGACGGACGATCCCTATAAGATTTGGATTTCGGAGATTATTCTTCAACAAACTCGCGTGGCACAAGGTATGGAATACTATCATCGCCTCATCACACGATTTCCTGATATTCAGTCGCTTGCGGATGCTGAGGAAGATGAGGTATTGCTCTATTGGCAGGGATTGGGTTATTATTCACGGGCTCGCAATCTGCATAAGGCGGCGCAGTTGATGAAAAATCATGCGATTTTTCATCAGACGATGAGGCTATTAGGCGATAAGGCGAGAGGCGAGGAGATATTCGCTGCGCTCAAGAGTATGCCTGGTGTAGGCGATTATACAGCGGGAGCGATTGCTTCGTTTGCTTTTGATCTGCCCTACCCTGCGCTGGACGGCAATGTCTAACGCGTATTGTCGCGATTGTACGACTGCGAGATAGCGTTTGATACCACGCAAGGTAAAAAGCATTTTCGCCAATTGGCAGAGGAGTTATTGGATAGAGAACATCCACGATTGTTTAACTCGGCGATTATGGAGTTGGGCGCCTTGCATTGCGTGCCAACGGCACCTGATTGCCCTAACTGTCCGCTCAATACTTGGTGTAAGGCATTGGCTAACAATACGGTAGAACTTTTGCCTGTGCGCAAGCCCCGTCCGAAAGTGCGTGATCGCTACTTGGAATATACCATTTATATCACCCCTGAAAGGACAACCCTCATCCACCAACGCAAAGGCAACGATATTTGGAAACACCTCTGGGAATTTCCTTTAGAGGAAACAACTAAATCCTTTTTACCATCTATAGGCACAGCCAATCTACAGCGAAGCGATCTACCATCTACAGGCATAGCCGATCTACAGCGAAGCGATCTATCTCTCACCCATGT
>JAZQSZ010000167.1:0-3995 GCA_045630365.1 Paludibacteraceae bacterium
CATTGATGATGTCGGTGAACAAATAGCCAAGAACGTGATTGCCTATTTCAACGACTTAGGCAATCTAGAGATCATCAGTCGTCTGCGCGAAGCAGGTGTGCAAATGGAAAGCACCGAAGAGGAACAAACACCACAATCCAATCTATTGGAAGGCAAAAGCATCGTGGTTTCGGGTGTGTTTGCTAAGCACTCACGCGATGAATACAAAGCCATGATCGAGGCACACGGCGGCAAGAATGTAGGATCGGTGAGCAAGAAGACCAGTTTTATCCTCGCAGGAGAGAACATGGGACCAGAGAAACGAAAAAAAGCAGAGAGCCTAGGGGTGGAGATACTGACAGAGGAGCAATTCTTGGAGCTAATTAATAATTAATAGTTAATAATTAATAGTTAATATTCTATTGATGAATAAGTTAAGAGAGAAAATATTTGCTTGGATATTAAAGCGACAAGCAACCAGGCGAGTGGTGATGCCACAATGGGACACCCTGCGAACAGTGGCGGTACTATACCCCAACAACAATATCCAACACATCATCCAGCAAATCGAGAAAGACGAAAAAGAAGTAGTCGTCTTTACACTGCCTGATAAAAAACAAATCGATTGGATCACAGAGCGACCCAAAAAAGAAATACGAGAGATACTGACCGCTCGCCAATTTGATCTGCTCATCGATTTGACACAACAACCCTCACTGACCATGCAATATATGGCCATGGACATACAAGCAGATTTCAAAGTTGGACGATTTATCCGCGAGGGAATACACGATTTGACAATAGATACCGCTCCACAAGAAGCACCCGATTATTTGTTTGAGCAAATAGTGAAGTATATTAAGGTGTTTGGGAGATAGGACGCCGCAAAGCGGCTACAGGCGAGAGGCGAAAGGCAATAGGTTAAAGGTAAGAATTTATGAAAGGTTTAGGTACAGCATTAGTGACACCGTTCACAGAAAACGGAAAAATTGATTTTCAGGCACTTGGTCAATTGATAGAACATCAAGTATCTGGAGGTACAGATTATCTTGTGGTATTGGGAACAACCAGCGAAGTTCCTACCCTAACTCACGAGGAGCAAAACGAGATAGTGACATTTGTAGTAAAGCAAGTGGCAGGTCGTTTGCCTTTGGTATTGGGTATCGGCGGCAACAGTACCGCAGCAGTAGTGGAGAAAATAGAAGGTTGGAAAGAGATATTAGCAGAGCATTTTGCTGCTATCTTGTCCGTTACACCTTATTACAATAGACCACAGCAAGAGGGATTATACTTGCATTTCTGCGAAGTAGCCAAAGCAAGTCCTGTGCCTGTGATACTATACAATGTTCCCAAACGCACAGGAGTCAACCTATTGCCAGAGACTACTCGTCGCATCTATGATGCATATCCAGAGAAGATTATAGGCATCAAAGAGGCATGCGGCAATATCGAACAATTTGCTCAGACTGTAGCCATCACCAATGGTGAGTTTGCGGTCATTAGCGGAGACGATGATTTGGCATGCGAAATGGTTAAGATTGGCGGTGCAGGATTGATTAGTGTAGCAAGTAATGCATGGCCTGCAGAGATGAAGCAGATCGTAAAGGAGAAAGATGCTATCATGCAAGCGAAAATGGGACACAGGATTCATTTGCTCTTTGTAGAAGGTAACCCTAGCGGCATTAAGACCGTGTTGACAGAAATGGGCATGATCAAGAATGTGTTGCGTCTGCCAATGGTCCCTTGTACAGAGAACACACAAATGGTGATTCGTAGAGCGCTAGCGCAAGGGTAGCGCAAAGATTGCTAAAGTGTAAGGTGTAAAGTGTAGGGTGTAAAGGCATGAAAATAAAATAAGGTTGCGAGATTCGCAACCTTATTTTTTGTATGAGTAATGAGATTAGTTCTCTGGCTCGCTGAGGAGGAGATTTTTGAGCTCCCATGTACCAGACACGCCATTAGCGGTGGTATAACGGAAAGCGATATTGATCTTCTCACCTACGAAAGGAGTGAAATCAAAGTAACCTGTGTGTTGGAATGTCCAAGAAGTACCGCTAGGGATATTAAGGGTACCATCCTCGTTGAGGTTCCACTCGAGTGGAGTCCAATCGCAAGTTGTCACATCACCTGTGTAGTTAGTAGAAACCAATACAGTACACTCCTCGGTGAAGTTAGGTGCTTTGTTGAACGCGTGGTCGAAACCGAATTGAGGTGTTTTAGCACGAGACAAATCGATTTGTGGAGTAACCAACCAAGACTCACTCTCGTAGCTAGCATTATCCTTGAAAGCAGAAGCACACATACCATATGCTGCAGAGTAGTACCATACATATGTCAATGGATCTGTGAGTTTCACATTTTGGATAGTGAGTTTGCCTTGACCCTCACCCATGATAGCTTGTTTGTAGTAGATAGTAGAACCCCATACATCGCTGAGTGAGAAGGTTGTGGTAGCATAAGAAATACCCAAATTCTCTACAAAAGTAGCACCATCGTAAACGAACTCAATAGCATTATAAGCACCCTCGCTGGTAGCAACATATACTACTGTATAAGCTTTACCAGCTTGTGCATATGGATACTCTTGAGCAAGGAAAGTGGTAAGAACGTTTTTGTTCTTTGCGAGCAAGTAGTTATAACCTACAGCAGAATATACATCCTCTGGAAGAGCCACTACGGTAGCAGCATCGTTCTTATAAGCTTTCCATTTGCCTTCAGTATATTGATAGAGCACAGTCTTCTTGCCATTAACAGCAGCAACTGCTTTCTTAGGAGCTGCAGAAGCAGTAGATACAGGACGCCACTCTGTGAGGTAGCAGTTGGTATTGAGCTCGTGTGTACCATTGTAGATAGTATATTTACCAGCACCAACTACGGTATCACCGAGGTGGAACTCACGACCTGCACGGTCAATACAGATTGCGTTCAACTCATCGGTGAACTCAAATGTTTCAAAAGAGTCTTTGTCAAGAGTGTAGCAGTTGTAGAACTCAAACTCGTGCTCTTGGCCAGTAACAGGGTCCATTACGAAGAATGATACGCTATGATATGTGTCAAATTTAGACGATTTTTTGAACCAACGAGAGATGATACCACCCACCTTGATAGAGTCATCCTTAACGATTTGACCAGCATCTACAGCTGCAATAGCCTCAGATGTGGTATAGAAACCACGAGACTCAGCAGTACCATCGAAGAAACCCTTAGGAGCGTCATCAGAGTTACCGCCACCGAAAGAAGGCTCGGTGTCTTTGTAATCATATACAACAGCAAGGATAGCACCCTCTTCTGCCTCAGTTGGGAGAACAGAAGTAAGACCCATCATAGTAGCAGGAGTGAGGTAATAGATACCACCTTTACCTTCGCCCCAGATAGTCTCATAGTCAGCAACAGACAGGGTGTACTTGGTAGTAGCAGCGAAAGTAGTGAGGTACTCAGGTGCACCTTCGCAGTTTTTGTAAGTGATATTAAAGAGTGAACCCTTAGAGAGTTGTGGGAACTTAGCAGCCAAGAAAGCTGGTACATACAAATCAGCAGGAGCTTGTTTGTTGAAAGCCAAGTCTGTAGCGATTTGCAAGAACGCATTGTATGCAGCAGAATCAGTGATAGCACCGGTAAGTGTATCTACTGGGCACTCTGCCAAAGCGAGTGCAACATTGTCCTTGTTGCTAACGATAGAAGCATAATCTGCATCGGTAAGCGTATAGTCAATGGTACGAACATCGGTTGGATTGTAGTCACTACCACCCAAGTTTTGATCTATGTAAAAATTCTCGCATGAAGCAAGCAATAGCACGCTCGCGAGGAAAAATAATACTTTTTTCATTATCATTAAAAATTAAAAAGTTTCAATGTTTCAGAGTTTCAGCCTTCCAATTAGAAGTTAATTTTCAAACGAATGTTGTATGTAGTACCCTTAGCAAAGTAGAAGTACACATTGTCTGCATTAACCTCCTTGATGTTTTGTGAAACAGTCTCAGGGTTCCATGCTTTCTCAATATAGAGTTGGTTGAGCA
>JAZQSZ010000168.1:0-3495 GCA_045630365.1 Paludibacteraceae bacterium
CCAATACCCCAGGTAGCGATTGAGGTCAACGGATTGAATCGTTGAATTGTCCGCTGTCTTGTTGTTGCAACTCATCAACATGCTAGCAACAACTGCAAATAAGAAAATTTTTTTCATAGTTGTAATTTTGTTTAGGTTATAACCCTCTTATGAGAGTCAATAACTTTACAAACAAAAAGCGTGCCAATTCCTTGACACGCCCTGAACTCCTGAACTCCTAAACTCCTAAACCTTCAACCACCTTCAGCACTTCCAATGGATGATCCACTAAATAATCGGGTTTAGCTCCTTCCATCTGCTCTCTGGTGCCGAATCCCCATGTGCAGAGCACGAGCGTAGCGGCTGCGGCGCGAGCGGTCTCGGCATCCACGAGCGAGTCGCCTATGTATAAATAGTTGAGAGTTGAGTGTTTAGTGTTGAGAGTTGAGAATATATCATACACAATCTGTGGATTAGGTTTGCGCTCTACGCCTACGCGCTCTCCGAGTACAACATCAAAGATGCCAGGGAAGAGTTGTGCTACAATCTTCTCGGTAGCAGCTTGATACTTGTTGGATGCCACAGCAAGGAGGTGTCCTTGTTCTTTGAGTGTGTGGAGCAGCTCAGGGATACCGTCATATGGACGAGTGAAGTCGCAGTTGTGCTCATCGTAGTAGGGTACGAAGTACTCGCGCAGGCGAAGCACTGTTTCTTCGTTGCGATGCTGCTCAGGTAGAGCACGCTCGATGAGTTTGTTGACTCCATTGCCTACTAGGCGAGGGTAGTCTTCTATCTTGTGGGTAGGAAATCCGCATGCTGCCAAAGCATGGTTACATGCCTGTCCCAGATCCGAGATTGTATTGATGAGTGTACCGTCTAAGTCGAAAATTATGATCATAATATTAGGACCGGCTACGCCTGAGGGACCGCTTCGCTGAGGGACCGTTCGTTCTACTCACTGAGAGACCGCTCGCTATGCTTCGCTGAGGGACCGGTTGAGTTTGTTAAATGTTAAGTTTGCTTTTAAAGGATACTGACTTTCGTTGTAAATTATCCAATTTCTTTTGTAGTTCTTGACTTTGTATTTGATTTATATATCCAAGTCTTTCAGAAAGAACTATCTGCGTATTTAATTCGTATAAAGAACCTATTGCAATGCTAATAAAGTGTGCAAAATCTTTATCTGAATTACGACCTGCCCCCTCTGCAATATTTGACGGAATAGAGACTGCCGCTCGAGTCATTTGGGATACTAAACCAAATTTCTCTTCTGTAGGGAAAGATGCAGTTAATTTATATATATCTTCAACAAGATCCATTGCTTGTTGCCAGATTTGTAGGTTATTATAGTTATGCATATTCGTTTATGTTGGACAGTTTCACTGTTAAGACCGTTCGCTTTGCTCACTGAGGGACCGTTCGCTTTGCTCACTGAGAGACCGTTCGCTTCGCTCACTGAGAGACCGTTCACTTTGCTCACTGAGGGAACGCTTACTTTGTTCGCTGAGGGACCGTTCGCTTCGCTCACTGAGGAATCGTTGAGTCTCTCAGCCGTAGGCGGTCTCTCAACGCAGTGGTCTCTCAGCGTAGCGGTCTACGTTGACGGACGGCTTCATATAACATTATTCCGGCAGCTACGCTGACGTTGAGACTCTCGATGACACCTGACATAGGGATACGTACTTGGTGTGAACAGATGCGTAGGTTAGCCTCGTAGATACCTTTATCCTCGCTACCCATTACGATAACGGTTGGGGCAGTCATATCTACTTCGGTATAGTCGCAGGTAGCATGCTCGGTGGCAGCTACTACATTGAAACCAGAGTCACGCAGGTACTGCAAGCAGTTTTGTAGGTTATCCACCTTGCATACAGGTAGATGGTAGAGTGCACCGGCAGAAGTCTTAACCGCATCACCATTGATGGCTACGCTGCCGTGTGTACCTATGATAAGCGCATCTGCGCCTGCGCATGCGCAGGTGCGGGCGATAGCGCCGAAGTTACGCACATCGGTTACACCATCTAGCACCATGAGAAGTGGAGTCTTACCCTCCTCAAAGAGCATAGGTACGAGGTTTTCGATATTGCTAAACTCGATTGGACTCAAGAAAGCAATAGCACCTTGGTGATTCTTATCGGTGTATTGGTTGAGTTTCTCTACAGGCACTTTTTGTACAGGGGTAGTAGTGCCCATGAGTTTTTTCAAAAGTTCTTTGCCGATGGTAGATGTCATATCGCGACGAAGGAGGATCTTGTCGATGGTTTTACCTGCATCGATGGCCTCAATGATGGCACGGATACCAAACACCATCTCCTTCTCAGGTGGACGACGAGTATCGTAATTCTTAGGATTGGATGGACTAGTCTCTCTAGATGGTCTAGAGGATCTAGAAAATGTTCTATGATTGTCTTGTGAATACATATTTATTCTCTGCCGCTCGAGGATGTTGATTCGAGCGGAATGTTGTTGGTTATTGTTGTTGATGTTGTTGTTTAATAAGCCAGCCAGTTTAAGAATTTCTCGATATCTTCGTCGTAGGCGTAACTTGTTTCTACAATCTTGTTTCCATCAGCATCGAGTTGTACGTAGTATGGTTGCGCATTAGATTGATATTGTACGCGTTGCATATGACTCCACTTGTCGCCAATGGTCTTGAGGGTAGTGGTTTTGCCATTCTCCTCAAGTACGATAGGCTCCTCCAGTTTGGTCTTGTCATCTACGATGAGTGAGATGAGTACATACTTGTGCATATGCTCTGCTACCTCTGGTTTGCTGAGCACAGCTGCTTCCATCTTGCGGCAGTTGACACAACCAAAACCGTTGAAATCCAAGAATACAGGCATATTGTTCTCTTTGGCGTATGCCATACCCTCATCGTAGTCGGTAAAGGTGATTTGTCCGTCATGTACACTCATAGTCTTATAGGAAGAGTTGAGTGTTGAGTGTTGAGAGTTGAGTGCCGAAGAACCTCCAGAGCTCATCACCCAGTCTTGTGTGGTCATAGGTGGTGCGAAAGCAGAGATAGCACGCAAAGGAGCACCCCACAAACCTGGAACCATATACATGGCAAATGCCAATGAGATGATAGCCAAGAACAATCGTGGTACGCTTGTCTTGCGGTGGTCGTCGTCATCGTGTGGGAAACTAATCAAACCGAGCAAGTAGCAACCCAAGAGGGAGAAGATCACGATCCAGAGAGACACGAACACCTCGCGGTCAAGGATATGCCATCCATATGCCAAGTCTGCTACACTGAGGAACTTGAGTGCCAATGCCAACTCGAGGAACGCTAGGGTCACCTTGAAGGTATTCATCCAACCGCCTGACTTAGGCAATTTCTTGAGCACAGATGGGAACATAGCGAAGAGTGAGAATGGCAATGCCAATGCAATAGCAAAACCGAGCATACCCATGGTAGGTGCGAGGAGCGATTTGCCTGCTGCCTCTACGAGCAGAGTACCAATGATAGGACCGGTGCAAGAGAAGGACACGATAACGAGGGTGAATGCCATCAAC
>JAZQSZ010000169.1:0-2037 GCA_045630365.1 Paludibacteraceae bacterium
TCATAAAGCGCCTCTCAAAGAACAATATGAAAAAAATCCTTCTTTTTGTCCTTGCACTCGTTGCAACCACCCTCGTTTGGGCTCAGGACACAACCCTAGTCACCCCTGACACCCTTGAAACTCTTAAAACTTCTGAAACCATTGAAACTTCTGCGCCAGCAGAATTAAGTCTCATCTCCCGTGTGGAGCAATGGTATGCTTCTCATATGAACTATGCGACTATCACCGCTTTGATGGCGATTGAGTCGTCTTTTATTCCTTTCCCTAGTGAGATCGTTATCCCTCCTGCGACCTATGTAGCGAATGATCCTGCAAGTAGTCTTCACGCCACCGATAGTTACCCACTCAATGTGCTCCTTATTGTGCTCTTCGGTACGCTTGGCGCAATGATTGGCGCTATCATTAACTACCTACTAGCCATGTGGTTAGGTCGTCCTATCGTGTATGCTTTTGCGGACAGCAAACTGGGGCATTTGTGCCTCCTCTCTGGCGAGAAAGTCAAGAAGGCAGAGGACTACTTCAACGATCACGGTAAGGTATCTACTTTCGTGGGTCGTTTGATTCCAGGCATCCGCCAATTGATTAGTATCCCAGCGGGATTGTGCAAGATGCATTTTGGATGGTTCTTGTTCTACACTTTCTTGGGTGCAGGTATCTGGAATGTCGTTTTGGCATTGTTGGGTTATATCGCTGGCGGTCAAAAAGAACTCATTGACGCTTATAGTCACGAGTTGAGCATTGTCATTATGGGCCTCTTCGCCCTCGCTATAGTCTATTTCATCGCCAAAGCCATCATCAAACGAGTGAAGAAATAGTCGAAGAAATTAACTATTAATTATTAACTATTAACTATTAACTCCCCATGGTTTCACCTGAAATCATCGCATTGCGCAAAGATATTGAACAGCGCATTGGACAATCTCTACAGACGCCCAATGACTTTCAACTTCTCATCCAACATATTTGGAATGAGCGACATATGGTATTATCTCTATCCACCATCAAGCGTCTTTGGGGGTATATTGATAGTTCCGCTCGTCCTCGTCTCTCTACGCTCAATACGCTTTCTCAGTATCTGGGTTATACCGATTGGAATGCATATCTCGCAGCCCTAGAACTACGTAGCGAAACAGAGAGCGACTTATTCAAGGGCGAGGGTATCAGTACGGCAGATTTATCGATCAACAATCTCATACAGGTCTCTTGGTTGCCTAATCGCCAATGCACTTTCCGCTATTTGGGTAGCAATCGTTTTGAAGTTATTGAGTCTATCCATGCTAAGTTGCAAGTAGGCGACAGGCTTGAGGCGATTGCTTTCATCATCGGCAAACCGATGTATCTAGACCATCTCCAACGCCAGGATGGTACCACCACCTCCTATGTCGCAGGAAAAAGAAATGGAATAACCAATGTCTGTTTAATTAATAATTAATAGTTAATAATTAATATTTTAGATGGCGAACAATACAGGTGTTGACACTTACATGAGATTCCTTGAGCGCGGCAGGGAGTTGATTGCCGCGCAAGTTGTTGAAACAAGTTGTTGATGTTATATATTCAATTTTTTTGGGAATTATATAGGAGTTAGCACCGAAAAATGTGTTAACTCCTTCTTTTTTATACATTTTTAGCACTTTTTTACATTTTTTTACTTGAAAATTTGTATATGTCTGGATTTTTTTGTATATTTGCATACTTTTGTTAAGAAAGTATAAACCCAAACCAACAGACTATGCTAAATTTTACACACTTTAACTCACTTATCCAAGTAATCAAACACTTCTCATCTGAAAAGAACTGCTACTCATTCCTCACACACCAACGTTGGAAAGATGGTGTGGTTCGTTGTCCTTATTGTGGTTCTACACACATTGCACACAGAAACGATAGTAAACAGCCATATCGTTGTGAGAAATGTAATCGTTCATTCTCTGTCCTCGTTGGAACTATCTTTGAGAATACCAAACTACCAATTAGCAAGTGGATTATTGGTATGTACCTTATATCTTCTCATAAGAATGGTATATCTTCTGTACA
>JAZQSZ010000170.1:0-22544 GCA_045630365.1 Paludibacteraceae bacterium
TATACAACTCAGAGGAGCGCAAGGTAAAGGTGTTGCTCGAATATAAATCCACATTCTTCTCCACATAGCGCAACGCATTCTCAGGAGCAAACTCCAAAATACTCTCACGCAAGGATGCCTTTTCTGCTTGACCAATAAACACAGGATCGTTCAGCACACCTTGAGTTGCACGCTTAGGAGCTTCAAACACTACCTCATCCGCATCCAAAGCATAACGATATGCATGCTTAAAAATCAATATGATTAGTGATGCGCACAACATCACTAACCATAGTGTTAATAGTACCCAAACCGAAAAATTACGTCCTTCCATCAACATCATATAGCCACTCATTCCGCCAAACAGCAATACCGATGCAGCAGCTAAACGGCGAATATCTTTGCCCATCTTCATGTATTTGACTGGGATATAGCGATGACAGCCATAACTAAAGAGCAACCACATCGCCGCAAAGATCAATACAAAGACGCTATATTTCTGAAATGGAACTTGAGTGGATAGTGGGAACCAAGCCAATACGGCGCATACACTGACCAATAATGCAATAGCATCCACTATCACATATCGCCAATAGGGCTTATAGAAAAAACGAATACGCGCCATTTCCTTCTAACTTAATTCTTATTTGTTATAACGAGCATTCATACCAGCTACTACCTCTTCGGTAATATCATATTGCTCAGCTGCCATCAAGACATTGTCTTTAGCGGTATTGCTCAAGATCACATGATAACGACCATCCGCATTGAACACTTGGAGGAAGTTGGTCAAAGAGTCTGCCAATTGCATATTCAACTTTTGATTCTCCAACATGATATCTTGGGTCAACTTAGCCTCCAACTCTTGCAACTCTTGCTCTTTCTTAGCCAAACGTTGTTGCTCTTTCTCAGCACGTTCACGACTCAAGAAGGCATTATTTTGCAATTTACGTTGAAAATCAGCCACTTCATTTTGGAAGGTGCGCAATTTGGTGTTCATTTTCAAACGAGCATCCTCTTGTTTGCTCATCAACTGCTCACTAGCTTCGATAGCAAAACTATAATTAGCCAAAAGACTATCCACATTGAGATACGCTACTGGCATCACTTCTGCTGGAGCTGCTATTATTTCAGCTGGAGCACACTCCTTCTTACCAAAATGCAAAACAAACAATGCAGCTACTGCTGCTACTAATACTACATTAACTAAAATTTGTACTTTATTCATATCTTTTTCTTTAAACTTTACACTTTCAACATTAAACTAACTCATGAATAATGAGTCCAGAACGCAATTTTGGCTCAAACCATGTGGTTTTAGGAGGCATGATATTACCTGTATCAGCAATATCGATCAATTGCTTCATGGTTACAGGATAGAGTGCCAATGCCATTTTCATCTCGCCACTATCCACACGACTTTGCAAAGCATCTAAACCGCGGAGACCGCCCACAAAATCAATTCGCTTATCTGAACGAAGATCCTTGATACCAAGTAGTTTATCCAAAATCAGATTAGAAGAGATAGTAACATCCAATACACCAATTGGATCTTGGTCATCGTATCTACCTTCCTTAGCCACAAGTTTGTACCATTTGTTACCCAAATACAATGCGAACACATGCAAACCTTCTGGATGATAGATTTCGGTGCCCATATCTTGCACCTCAAAATCTTCTTTTAGAGCCTCCAAGAACTCCTCCTCACTCATACCATTGAGATCTTTCACCACACGGTTGTAATCCATGATATATAGTTGATTCTCTGGGAAGCATACTGCTAGGAAGTAGTTATACTCCTCGTCGCCTTTATGATTTGGGTTTTGCAATTTCTTCTCATTACCTACCAAAGCGGCTGCTGCACTACGATGGTGACCATCTGCGATATACATCGCTGGCATTTCTGCTACGATTTCGGTGATACGTGCAATATCTGCAGCATCACGAATCACCCAAAAAGTATGACCAAAACCATCCAAATCAGATACAAAGTCATACTCTGGTTCCTGAGCGGTAGTACGAGCGATGATAGCATCTAATTCGTCGTGATGTGGATATGCGAAGAACACAGGCTCTACATTGGCATTGTTCACACGTACATGCTTCATGCGGTCCTCCTCCTTGTCACGACGAGTCAACTCATGCTTTTTGATGCGGCCTTCCATATAGTCTTCTACCCATGCAGCTACTACGAGTCCATATTGTGTACGACCATTCATAGTCTGCGCATACACATAGTAGTAGTCTTGGTTATCTTGTACCAACCAACCTTTCTCGCGAAAGAGGTCAAATTGCTCTCTTGCGGCTGCATATACACATGGATCATGCTCATCTGTACCAGGTGCAAAATTAATCTCTGGTTTGATGATATGATAGAGTGACATCTCATTACCAGCTGCTTCTTGACGTGCTTCTTCAGAGTTCAACACATCATATGGACGACTACTCACTTGCTTTGCCAATTCACGTGGAGGACGTATTCCTCTAAATGGTTTTATCTTCATATACTTTCAACTTTTGACGTTCAACTTTCGACTTTCAACTCTTAGCACTCGTCTTCTCGCCCATAGAGCAAGTTCCATTAAACACCGCATTAGGCTCAACCATAAGCGTACCGGTAGAAATTTCGCCAACGAGATTACTTGTTGCACGAAGAGCCAATGCATATTTCACATCGATTTTGCCATCTATCTTACCCATGATCTCCGCATTTTGACATTCAATAGTACCTTTAACAATGCCTTGCTCGCCAATAACGAGTTTACCTGCGCATTTCACATCACCTTCAACTATGCCATCGATACGCATGTCGCTATCAGTAATCACAGTTCCGATGATCTTACTGCCAGAAGTGAGGGCATTATAGAGTGTGCCCGCATTTTGTTGTGTTGTTGCCATATATCTTATTTTTTCAAATTTTACTCATCTTTAGATGAAGCTTCACTTTCAGCCGGCAAAGGTACAAAAAAATTCTCATATATGCAAATTTTTCGAACGAAAGTATCAAAGACGTAAAAAAATCACTCGAATATTTGCTCACATGCAAAATTTATTGTACTTTTGCAAACTATTTATCTTTACGCGTATTTTGCGGCATTAGCACATCGGTAGTGCATCGGCTTCCCAAGCCGAGGAGGCGGGTTCGATTCCCGTATGCCGCTCATAGTACATCGGTCTATCGCGGAGTAAGGGAAGAAATTTCTAACTAAATTAATCCCCTACGACGAGGAAAGTCCGGGCAGCACAGAGCACCATCGCGGTTAACGGCCGTCAGGCAGTAATGTTTGGTCCCTGCAAAAGCGACGAACAATCTCGCAAGAGAGGAAGTGATACGGGCATACGATGGGCTGCAATTCCAAGTAAACCAACATTTGAGCGCTGCTCGCGTGAGTTGGAGGGTAGGAAGCAACAGAAGTGCGTAGTAATACGCCGCTCAAGATTAATGATAGACGCCACCTCATGTGGTACAGAACCCGGCTTATAGATGTACTGTTTTTTTTGAAAATAACAACAATCTTAATGTCTTTAAATTCCCTATATCCTTAAAGACCTGAGGATTTTAACCATAAAAGACAATGAATAAAAAATCAACTTTTCTTTTAGCAATAGCACTCCTTAGTGCTTTTTCAGTGACTGCGAAACCTCGTATCGACCGTGCAGAGCCTCTCTGCTGGTGGACAGAAATGAACTGCCCTCTCACCCTTATGCTTCAGGGGGAAGACTTGGCAAATGCACAAGTTACTATTCAACAACTCCACAACGGTAAACTGATGAAAGGCGAGTGCACAGGCCTCCAAGTCACAGGTCAACACAACGCAGAAAGCAAAAACTATCTTTTTGTAGATCTCGCTGTTAATCAACCAGGTACCTACCGCATCACTCTCAAAAAAGACAAACGAACCACATATGTAGACTATACTATCCATACCCGTCGTGAAGGTAGTCGAGAGCGTCAAGGATTTACTTCTGCCGATATGATCTACCTTATCATGTCTGACCGTTTTGTAGATGGTGATGAGAGTAATAACACTCTGCATATGGCAGAAAAAGCAGACAAGAGCAATATTCACGGACGCTTCGGTGGCGATATACAAGGTATCATCAATTCGCTGGATTATATCGCATCACTTGGCGCTACTGCAATCTGGCCCACCCCACTCCTCGAAGACAACGAGGCAGCATGGTCATACCATGGTTACGCATGCTCTGACTACTACCACATTGACCCTCGTCATGGTAGCAATGAACTATATAAACAAATGGTAGAGAAAGCCCACGAGAAGGGTATCAAGATCATTATGGATATGGTGCCTAACCACTGTGGTGCCTGCCACTGGTGGATGAAAGACCTTCCATACCAAGATTGGATCAATCAGTTTGATGAGTTCACCAATACTCCTAATGTCTTCTCGGCAAACTATGATATCAATGCTTCTGAGTATGATCGTCAACTCTCCAACCGTGGTTGGTTTGATCGTCCAATGCCAGATATGAATCTTGAGAACAAAGATTTGCTCAAGTACTTCCAACAATGGGCCATTTGGTGGATTGAGTACGCCAACCTCGATGGTTTGCGCGTGGACACATACCCATATATCGAGATGATTCCTGGTAGCGAATGGGTCAAAGCAATTGTGGATGAGTACCCTAACTTTAATATTGTAGGTGAGTGTTGGACTCGTCCTGCACCTGCCGTAGCTTACTGGCAATCAGGCGTTAAGAACTACAATGGTTTTGATAGTCACTTAAAGACGGTCATGGATTTCCCAGTAGAAGAAGCTATCCGCCAAGCCCTTGAAACAGATGGTAGTGGTTGGGGCAATGGTATGACCCGTGTCTATGATGCAGTAGCAATGGACTACCTCTATGCGGATGTCAATAATATTATGATTATGCTCGGCAACCACGATATGGATCGCATTGCGGATGTAGTGAAAGACGGCGACTTGCGCCGTGTAAAGATTGCCAACGCACTCTTAGCAACCATGCGTGGTATCCCTCAAGTATTCGCTGGTGACGAGTATGGTTTGAAGTCTTCTGACCGTAGTATGGGTCACTCTACTCTACGTATGCCACTGCCATTGGGTAAGGAGGTTACAGCTGAGATGCAAGATATGTTTGACTACCAAAGCCGTCTGTTCCAATGGCGTAAAACCGAGCCTATCATCCATATGGGTAAGACTATGCACTTCATCACACGCGATAATACTTACGCTTATTTCCGCTACACAGATGAGGGTGCGGTGTTCGTGTATGTGAATGCTAGCGAGGATAATCGCACTATCCCAACAGCGCATTATGCTGAGATCTTGGGCAAGTATACCTCTGTAGGTACAGATGTCATCACAGGCACAACCTACGACCTTAATCGCCAAGATATCATACTCCCAGGCCTCACCGCTATCGTTGTTAAACTGAACAAGTAATACAGCCTCAGTCCCTTAAAAGACGCATCTCCCCAGGTGCGTCTTTTTTATATTACATAAGTTTTCTACACTTTACCATATCACAACAAAATATGTGATGTTACCCCGCCCCAAAAGATCTCCTTTAATGCCCCAATCTGTAGCTATGACAATCGGCTTTTTTAAGTAGCTTCCAAAGAGGAGAATGGGTGGTTTGGTAGAAATCTTCAGGCATACCTTTCTCGTCTGTACTATGCATGTGCCACAATATAGCTTTGTATTCTTCATCTTTGAGATGGAAGCCAGCTATCTTGGTGGCCAAAAGTACTGATCTGCTACCATGATGGTCTATCTCCCTATATCCCTTGATATTACAAAGGTCATGTAATAGGCAAGTGATAATGATACTATCCTCTGGTAGGTTGTGGGTATTATGGTTCAAGGCGTATTCTAACACTTCTATACTATGTTTCATTGTGCCCCCTGGATAGCGGTGGTGACTTCTTGAACGCGCGGTATAGAAACCGTGCTGATCCATAAGGGTCAATAGTGATTCAACGTTTGTACGACGGGTTTGACGTAATTTTTCTTCAATAAATTTTTTCATAATCAAGGAATCTGTACTCATATTCATATATTAATCATTCTATAATACTATACTAATCCAAGGGTCCAAAACGAACATCACCTAGGCTCTAACCACTTCTTGTAAGAGAGCCAATCCTTTCTTGTAGATACGATTGACGTGTTGAGTGGTAAGATGGTACTTATCTGCTAACTCTTGTGTACTAAGAGCTTTTGTTTCGGAGGTCAAGCCTGTCTTGTGGTAGATGATATCTTGATCTCTATCACTCAAGATTGATAAGGACGTCTTAATGTCCATATATAACCACTTGTGCTCGTTCTCTACGCATATTTCCTGATGATTTTCAAAGAGTTCACTATCAAACTCAACTTTATTATTATGACGTGTCTCTTTGTCTATAGAGCTCAACAAAGCGTTGGTGACGTAGCGGTATGCTAGAGCCCCAAACTTAACTTGCTTGCTAGGATCGTAGTCCTGTGCTGCTTTATAGAGGGCTAAGAGCCCCTCGCTGTATAGATCTTCTATGGCTTGTGAGTTGAATTTCGCCACAGGACCTGCGAACTTATTTGTAATCAACAAGGTAATCATTGGAACGTATTTAAGAGCCACTTTCATTTTTGGGTCATGGACGTTCTTGTTGTTGCTTGAAAAACGGGTTACATTACTAGTAAAAACTGTTGCTGACATGGTATAACCGATTACTACAATCGGGAAGTTCTATATGGTTAATAATTATAAATATGCGACAAAGGTAAAAGATTTTTTTTTAATGATTAAATCTATCATCTAAATTCGGCGACAAAGGTAAAACTTTTAATACTCAAAAAAATCTAAAACATCCAAAAAATGGTCTACTCAAAAAGTACTATATTTTTCACCCTTTCTATCATGTGTCTATAAAATGTCCCCCAAATATTATATAACGCGCGCGCGTGCGCGAGTTACTCTACCCTACATACAAAAAAAAAAAACGAGACCACGAAGGATATCGTTTTGAAATATATAGAACTGAATATTACAAGTTCTGCAACTATTGTATAAGTTCCTGCTATCATTTCATGGCTAGCACTATACCTATCGGGTATACGAATGAATCTCCAATATTAAATAATGGAGATTCATAGGACAGTATAGAGTAACACCTCTAAACTATGGCGCAATTTACCACCATGACTATGATGATAATAAGATGGCACAGAATAGAATCCATGTTGCTCCTTACATTTTTCTTTTTAATCCACAAATTCACAACTTTTGTCACATCATCTAGACAGATCAATCTAAAATGAGGCGGATTTCGTAGGAGCTATAAGGTCTTAGCCGTCTGCGTAGTTTGCCACACATATTCACATAGGTAACTGCGCATACCCTGTGAAATAGGCACATTAAACTTCACCTAGAGTATTTCTTTAGAACTACGACAAACCAAAAGAAGGTAAGCGATCTATTATCCATAAAAGAACTTTCATATCCTACGAGCTAGTCTCTTTAACATGGAGTTACAGATAACGTTTGATGGCAACAAGGTGGTGGGTCATAGTGCCATCCGAGAGGTGGATACCATTGGCATCAATCCTATCAATATGAACACGACCACCAGCACAATGGATAATCTCGGTTGGACTCAACAGCATACCCACATGTGTGATCTTAGTGGCCTCAGGATTGCGGTCAGAATGATCAAAAAACGCCAAGTCTCCTGACTGAGCATCCGACAAAGAGGAGACAAGCTTACCCTGCGTGATCTGCTCACGCGCATTGCGCAAGAGAGAAACACCCACAGCAGCATACACCACCTGCGTAAAACCTGAACAGTCAAGTCCCATAGCAGTCTTACCGCCCCAGAGATAAGGGGTGTTGAGTAATGTGTGCGCAATAGCACAAACACGGTGACAATCGGACGGCGTACCGCCCATATGACGCTCACTATGTGAGCTATAGGATATAGGCTGGGACACACAAGCAGAATCAATGAGATAGCACTCTCCAAGGACCTCAAAGACGCCATGGGAGTAATGGGATAGACGTGTACCTAGCGTAAGCAACAAAGGGGCTCCACCATCCGCAGGAGTGGCAGTAGCATATGGAGTGACGACAACGGCAATGGACGATTGGCTATTGGCTATGGGTGAAGAGATAGGGGTGAGCATAGAGGAGGTGACCCAACCTACTTGTCCGTCCATAGTACTGCGGATCTGTACCCAGCCCGAACGCTGTTCAACTACCTCGCATAGTTCACCAAAAAGCAACTGAGTGGTTTGCTCAGCAGCATGCGAAGGCTTCTCACGCACAGGACACACAGCAGCATTAGCCACAACGTATTCAACAGATGGTACATCCGCCACAAGGCATGGGGATACCAAAAGAAAAAGAGACAAAAGACAATACTTAGTGAATGCACTCATGATTTTATAGTTTTAAGCGGTGAGGCGATTAAACGATTAGACGGTAACCCACAAAGGGATAACCGATAAAGGAATAGCCGACAATTAGCGGATAGTAACACCGGTGCCGGGTTTATCCACTAGCGTCAGCTGGCCATCCAAAATCTGAATACCATCATATGGGTCATTGCCTAACAACACATGACCATCCAAATCTGCATAATCTACCAATGGACTCAACACAGTAGCCGCAGAGATACCCGCACTCGTCTCTGTCATACAGCCAATCATAACCTGCATACCCAACTCACGCGCCAAAGTGATCATCATACGAGCCTGAGCCACTCCACCACACTTCATAAGTTTGATATTAATACCATCATAATATGGCTGCAAAGCTGCTACATCATCATACGTCTGGCACGCCTCGTCCGCAATAATAGGTAACACCACCTGCTCGCAGAGCCAAGCATGCTCTTCGTTCATATGCTTAGGCATAGGTTGCTCAATAAGCACCACACCCTGCTCCTGCAACCATTGACACATCATCAACGCATGCTCCTTGGTGAGCCACCCCTGGTTAGCATCTACATATATAGGTTTGTCGCTAATACTACGTATGAGATTGATCATACGCTTGTCCTCCGCCTCTTCACGACCAAGTTTGACCTTCAAGATCTTAGCCCAATCAGCTTCACGCACCTTGAGCAACACAACCGAATCTGAAGTATCATAGCCAATCGTATAACTAGTACAAGGCGTAGCACTAGCATCAATACCCCACATCTGCCACAAAGGCCGGTTATGTAGCTTAGCATACAAGTCATGTAGCGCAATATCAATACTCGCCTTAGCCGCATGATTATCTGGCGCAAGAGCATTGACCACCTGCATGATACTATCCACATCCAATGGCTTACAGCAGCTGTTGATAATAGGTTCTGCTAGCTTGAGAAAAGCACAGACAGACTCCTGCGTCTCCTTGAGATAAGGAGGGAGAGCTGCCTCACCATAGCCTGTCTTGCCATCCAGAGTGATGCGGGTGAGCACAATAGGTGTGGTGGTACGCGTGTTAGTAGAGATACCAAAAGCATGGCGTAGTTCGCCAGTAAATGGTTCGTAAGTCAGTTGCGCCGTCTTCTCGCAAGACTGGAACAAGAATGCTAATACAATGACAGAAAATAGAATATGTTTCATGCTTTTTGTTTTTTTAGCTAAAAATACGTTTTATGCTGCGCGTTTAAAGAAGTTACTTCACGATCACTAAGGTAGCACCTTCCTCATAGCACGAGAAATCGGCATCATGGAACTCTACCACCGAGCCAAAATCACGCTTCAGTATCTGACGGATCTCATTGCGCAATACCCCATTACCCTTGCCATGAACGACCACCACACGACGACCACGATGGCGCACGTGCTGCTGAAGCTCTAGGCGAAAATATCGCAACTGATACTGATGTTTCTCCACATCCGTCATACCACTACCACTAGTAGGCAAAGCCTCAATATGCAAGTCTATGATATGCTCATCCCTCTGGCGCTTAGCACGCTTTCTAGATGCCGTCTGAAGCACCACAGCAGGAGATGGAGACTCCACCTTAGGCTGTCTATTGGTTATAGCCGAAAGCTGATAACTAACTGAAGGAATGCACACTACACAACTAGATGCAGGCAGAGGACCGATATCAAAACCATCATCCGTTTCCACCCAAACCAGCTGCTTGAATTCATCATACTGCACCACCTTACCACTCCCTACAGCATCCAAAAATCGTATCGTATCGCCTTTTTTCATAAAGTAATTTTGTGCAAAAGTACAACAATTTTCTGAATAATGCAAATAAACAAAACGAAACTTTCAGAATATCCCCAAAAAATAAGAAACAAGGACGCTGTCGCTGCGTCCTTGTCGTTGCTATCAGCCTTGGAGCGTCAAGCTTCACTATTATTAAATTTCTAACTAACTTCTCTAAGCAAGATTACTTCTTGAAATAGCGATTGTACAAACCCTCAAAGCCCTTGCCATGGCGAGCCTCGTCTTTAGCCATCTCATGTACAGTATCGTGGATTGCATCCCAGTCCATAGCCTTAGCACGCTTAGCAATACGGAGTTTGTCGTCGCATGCACCAGCCTCAGCCATCATACGCTTCTCAAGATTCTCCTTGGTGCTCCATACCACCTCACCCAAAAGCTCAGCGAATTTAGAGCAGTGCTCAGCCTCCTCCCAAGCATAGCGCTTGAAAGCCTCAGCAATCTCAGGATAACCCTCGCGATCTGCTTGACGAGACATAGCGAGATACATACCAACCTCAGTAGCCTCACCTAGGAAGTGAGCATTGAGATCCTTGATCATCTCCTCATCTGTATCCTTAGCTACGCCGATGATGTGCTCGCATGCAAATGCAATACCTGCTGACTCATCAACTTCTTTCCATGTTACAATTTGTTTACATTGTGGGCAACGCTCTGGAGCTGGTGCGCCTTCGTGTACATAGCCGCAAATTGGGCAAATAAATTTCTTGTTCATCGTGATTATTTATTAAAAGGTTATACTTAAAATTTTGATGCCTATGCATCTACGAACAATACAACAAAAATCGTGCCAAACATCAAATACAAATTAACATTACTCCCAAATAATCAAAAATTATTTAACATTCCAAGGGATAATACACCCAAAGAGCCAATAACGAAGGAATTTATAAAAAGACAAACGTTCCATAGATTTGTGGTTAGGGAGAATAGGTACTTTGTTAGGGTAAGCGAGATGATACTACATGCCAATTAATAATAAGGAATAGATTCTTCAAATAGTTCTTCCTGTTATTTTGGTAATCCAAGTAATAAGCATGCTCCCACACATCAATGGCTAATAATGGAGTCAAATCATACTGTACTGGATTTTCGCCATTAGGCATAGACAATATTTTGAGTTCGCCCTCCTTATTGATGGCGAGGAAAGTCCATCCTGACCCAAAGAAGGCAGATGCCGCTTTGTGAAGTTGATCTAACATCTTCTCAAACGAGCCAAACGTCTGCTCTACTAAAAACAAGAACTCACCAGATGGGCGTTTAGCGTTGTTAGTAGGGGTTAATTGTTCAAAGAAAAGCATGTGATTGAGTACTTGTCCTGCATTATTGGCAATAGGACCTTCAGGTGCTTTGCGCACTAGTTCGTTTAGCGAAAGCCCCTCATACTTAGAGCCATCAATCAGTTGATTGAGATTATCCACATACGTACGAAAATGCTTCTCGTAGTGGAAAGAGACTGTCTGTTGACTCATCATTGGAGCCAAATCTCCCAGTTGGTATCCCAACTCAGGAAGTTCAAAATGAAATTTGATCATAGTTGTTTAGGTTTAATAGACTGATGTCCTGGTTAATTATAAAAATAAAGTGCAGCACCTGTGTGCTACACTTTATTAATATCAAATATCGTGCCAAATAATTATCTTGTGCGTGATCCTCCGGATGATCCAGATCTCAGGGTAGATGATCCACCAGATGAACGCATTGTAGAACTGCCAGATGAACGCATTGTAGAACTGCTAGATGACCGCACTGTAGAACTGCTAGATGACCGCATCGTGGAGTTCGTACTAGAAGGGCGTACCGATGTACTAGTTGAACGCGATACAGATGGCGCCGCAGTACTGCGTGAAGGACTAGTAGCTGTGGATGTGCTACGAATAGTTGTGGTAGTCGAACGCGAAGGCGCAGTCACTGATGTATTAGTACGGGCAGTACGAGTAGCCGTAGTAGTTGTTGCAGTACGTGTAGCGGTAGTTGTCGTAGCGGTACGAGTGGCTGTGCTTGCACTAGGACGACGGGATGTTGTGTTGCGTACATTAGAACTACCATACGTGCGATTTATCGATGATGTTTGACGACCAGTTGTAGTCGCTTGGCGAGTAGTTGTTGGTTGTGCCACGCGTGTGCGTTGACTAGTCACTTCACTTGCTCGCATCGTAGCTCGTCTATTCTGATCCAGTGTACGCGCATTGGTGATATTACGTGATGCATTACGAGTAGCAAATGAGCGCTCTGGATGACGTATAGCAAAATCATTGCGTCCTACATGCTGATACATTGGGCGATAGTGTGGATGGTGATGATGCCCCGTACGATAAGAGCAAATAGGATAATGATAATGGTGCCAATAGCAATGATCCCAATACACAAATGGATCTACGCAATAGTATGGTCTCCACCAATGTGGATAATATCCCCAATAGTATGGCGAATGCCAACATACCCATGATGTTCCCCAAAACCAATCATAGATCAAAGGTCGATGAATATATACAGGCTCTATAATATAGTTCGTACCATAAATGTATTCATCGCCTATCACTTGTATCGTAACAGACTGCGTAGTATTATCTTTCTCTACGAAGATAGATAATACATCCTGGTATATATCCTTCGCAAGCACAGCTTGAATAACCACCAAATGGCGATTGTTATCGGCTGTTTCAATCACGCGTAGATAGTCCACCTCACCATCGCCGTTGAGATCAAGGTTAGAGAACGCAGAATCTGGGTTATTGAGCATCTGCTCAAATTGTTCTAGATCTTTGGCTTGACCAAAGAGTGTAGCAACCGTTTTCAGATCAAGGTTTTCTGAAATATCAGACGATGTAGCAGTTACCGTAACGGTCTCATCCGCATAAGACGAGATAGGGAGCATTAGACTAAAACCAATAGCTAATAGCAAAAATAGTACTCTTTTCATAATTAGACTAAATTTAGATTGTGATGCATTTTCTCCTTCTTAGTTCGCATATAGCGTAAGTTATATGGATTAGGAGTGATTTCTATTGGTATATTCTCTACAATTTCTATGCCAAAGCTCTCTAAACCCACTCGTTTTATCGGGTTATTTGTCATCAAACGGAGTTTGGATGCACCCATTTGTTGTAGGATTTGAGCCCCTACTCCATAGTCACGCTCATCAGGTTGGAAACCCAAGTGAATGTTTGCCTCCACTGTATCTTCGCCCTGTTCTTGGAGTTTGTATGCACGAATCTTATTCATAAGTCCGATACCTCGTCCTTCTTGATTGAGATATACGATTATACCCTTGCCCTCCTTATCTACCATTTGCATTGCTTTGTGAAGTTGCTCCCCACATTCGCAGCGCTTAGAACCAAAAATATCGCCAGTCATACAAGACGAATGTACACGACACAAGATAGGTTCAGAAGCTTCCCACTCACCTTTCACCAAAACAACATGCTCCAACCCATTGCTCAGTTGACGGAATGGCGTGAGCATAAAATCGCCAAACTCCGTAGGCAGACTAACCGTTTCACCACGCTCAACAAGGAGGTGTGGTTGGGTTTCTGTACATTCAGAGCATTCAGGATGATTCAAACGATAGGCTATCAGATCCTTGATAGACACGAGACTCAAACCATATTTCTCTGACACTTTCTCCAAATCTGGCATACGCGCCATGGTACCATCCTCGTTCATAATCTCTATCAATGCAGCCACTGGTTGCAATCCTGCCAATCGTGCTAGATCCACCGCAGCTTCAGTATGTCCTGCTCGCTTGAGTACACCGCGCTCTTGAGCATACAGAGGATTGATATGACCTGGACGACCAAAAGTCTCAGGTTTAGAGGCAGGATCAGCCAAAGCACGAATGGTAGCTGCACGGTCTTCTGCGCTCACACCAGTAGAGCAGCCCTCTAGTTTATCGACCGTCACAGTAAAAGGTGTACCGAGCATCGAGGTGTTATTAGACACCTGATGCATCAAGCCCAAATCAGCACAACGGGTCTCCGGTAGTGGTACACACAGCACACCACGACCATGTTGCAGCATAAAATTAACTTTTTCAGGGGTTATTTTTTCAGCAGCAATGATAAAATCACCCTCATTTTCACGATCTTCATCATCTACAACTATCACGAATTTACCTTCGCGAATATCTTCAATCGCTTTTTCAATTGTATCCATATATATAATGTTATTTTTTTCAAACGATGTATATACTTTACCCATGCCTCTGGGTTGAACAAGGCAGAGTCTGTAGCCGCTTTGTAAGTAAGGAATATACCTATGGGTAGAAGAATCATGGAACTAAGCCACATTCCTGACCAGCATGACCATAATGCCTCGCGAGCCATCTTATAACCTGTATTATCAATAATGTAATAGACGATAAACATCACCACAGATATCACCACCGGTGCACCCAATCCACCTTTACGAGTAATAGCTCCGAGTGGTGCACCAATAAAGAAGAATATCAAACACGCAAATGCCAAGGTGAATTTGCGATGCAATTCAATCTCGTGTTTGCGTATATATCGCTGATAATCATCCAACATCAATGCATTATAATCTACTTTATCCTTCTTCTCCTTTGCCTTATCCACCGCAGCAGAAATAGCTCGATAACGCTCATCATCCGTAAAATGGGCATAGAGCGAATCCACATTGTATTGACGATACTGTTCAGGGGCACCCTCCCACATATCTACATTGCGATCTTCCAGTCGCTCTCGTCCAAAATAATGCTTAGTGATAATCACCTCACTCTGTTCCTTACTGCGTTGATGTTCAAGTACTTTAACAGAGTCAATAGACTCTACCAATCGCGCCACATCCTTCGCCACGTGTTGATCTTGCAGCACATCTTCGTTGTAACGGTTGAAATCCATATCAAAATCTATCAACAACTGCTTGTGAGAAAACGACTCTCTACGATAAGGAATATTCTTGCTAGAACGTTGTTGTTTTTTGTCTAGATTCTCAAACGACTCCCCATTGTGTAGTTGCAAGAGCAGATACTTATTATCTTTCGTAAAATAGATTTGCCCCGAGTCAGCAATCATCACTTTGGCGTTCTTAAAACCATCTGAATAGTCATAGATTGTCAGGTCATACAACATACCATTGTTGGCATTTTTGCTTCTAACCATAAGGTTGAAACCATCTATACCATCATAAAATTCTCCCACGGGGATATCTAGTTCAGGCGACTTCTGCTTGAGCGAGAAAATGAGTGCCCATAATTTAACTTGGGACTTAGGAAGAATATTATTAGAGAAGAAGAAGGCTCCCACTGATACAAAAGCAATCGTAATGGCTAAGGGTCGCATGATACGGAAGAGACTTACTCCAGCAGCTTTCATGGCTGTAAGTTCGAATTTCTCTCCCAAATTTCCAAAAGTCATCAGGGATGCTAGCAATATTGCCAACGGAAGTGCTAGAGGCACAACAGAAGTGGCAGCATAAACAAAAAACTCTGCCAACACTTTCATTTCCACACCCTTACCTACTAAATCCTTGACATGTAACCATACAAACTGCATGAGCAGAATAAAGACGCATATCAAAAAAGTAATAGCCAACAACCCAAGAAAATTCTTGAGCAGATAGAGGTCTATTTTCTTTAATCCGATTCTCACCCTTCAACCTATATTCAGCACCTAACTGATATTTATGCTAGACTCTCGCTAGTGAAACATACAGGGAGAAGATCCTTCGCGCTTTCGAATACATAACATTCCCTATCTCCATAGAGAAGCACTTTCATCGGCACTCCAAATCTATGTTCAGTCTCCAACATCACTTGTCTGCATGCACCACAAGGACTAGCAGGATCTGAGGTAAAATGCCCATCTGTATAACAAGCCACAGCTAATGCTGAAACAGGTATAGTCGGATTATTTGCGTTGGCAGCAAACAAGGTTGTACGCTCTGCACACAAACCACTAGGATATGCAGCATTCTCCTGGTTAGCACCCGTTACAACTTGACCATCTGCCAATAACGCAGCAGCACCTACATGGTAATGAGAATATGGACAGTAGGCATCTTGCGTTTTGTTTTTGGCAGCCTCTACCAATTCGCGCAATTCTACTGGCAACTCCTCTTGGGAGCATACTGTTACTTTGGTTTTGATTTCTAATTCTTTCATCGTTGTCGGACATTTTGGTTTCGCATTCGTATGCATAAACGCACACTCGCGCATAATACAGCGCAAAGGTACAACTTTTTTGTTAAATATGCAAATTTTATGCCACACTCCTAGCATTATTATCCACAAACCATCGCAAAAAATCCCAAACATTTGTGTATATGAGAAAAAAGTTGTAACTTTGCGGGCTAATTCGTGCACATACGCGCACACAAACACCCTCATATGCTACGCAGAGTACAGAAATACATACGCGATAATGAGTTGCTCCTAAGTGGCGACCGCGTATTGGTGTGTGTCAGCGGAGGAGCTGATAGTGTCGCATTATTAGACGTGCTACAACGAGGAGGCTATGATTGCGTAGTGGCTCATTGTAACTTTCATCTGCGAGGAGAGGAGAGCGATAGGGATGAAGCATTTGTTAGGCGATTAGGCAAAGAGATTAAGACGAAGCATTTTGATACCTTAGTCTATGCTAAAGAGCAAGGCTTGAGCATCGAAATGGCCGCTCGAAAATTGCGTTACGAGTGGTTTGCTCAAGTGGCCAAAGAAGAAGGATGCAAAGCGATTGCAGTGGCACATCATCAAAACGACCAAGCAGAAACGGTGCTTCTCAATCTCAAACGAGGAACAGGCATACGAGGTCTATGTGGCATGCGTGCTAAGAGTCCCAATCCAGAAGGAGGCGACATACCTGTCATACGCCCATTGCTATGTACCACTCGTGATTATATAGAACATTACTTGCGGGATATACGACACCTATCGTGGGTAGAGGATAGCACCAACAAGGATACCACTATTACCCGCAACGCCGTACGCCAACAACTATTATCCTACAGCAAGGCAGAGATTGAACATATCGCTAATACAGCCGAGCATATGCAAGGATACGTAGATTGGTTAGAAGGGAAAGAAACAGTGGCTGCAGGGCGTGCGAAATTGCACGAGGAATTGAAAGAGTATGGATTCGCAGAGATCGACAAGATCTATAATGCACTACAACAAGGTGTAGGAGGTAAAACATTTCGTTCAACCACCCACCAAGCCATCATCAAAAAAGGAAAATTAATCATAGAACCCTTAGAACGTTAAAACGTTTAACACATTGAAACACTACGGCATCATAGGCAACCCTCTAGGACATTCTTATTCCGAGGGATATTTCACGGACAAATTTATCCGTGAAGATATTGCTGCATGCTATACCCCCTACCCTCTGGTAGCGATAGAGCAAGTCATCACCTTGTTGGAGGAATTGGATGGTTTCAATGTTACATACCCATTTAAGGAGGATATACTACCTTATTTGAATGAGATTGATCCTGTGGCAAGTGCGATAGGTGCAGTCAATGTGGTGAGTCATGGAAAAGGATATAATACGGATTGGATAGGTTTTAGAGATAGTCTGCGCCCACTACTCCCAACACCCCCTATCAAAGCACTATTGCTAGGCACAGGAGGTGTGAGCAAAGCCATACAGTATGCACTCCGAGATTTGGGCATAGCATACACCTTGGTTAGCAGGCAATCAGACCCCAGTACAGGACGATTGGGTTATGAGCAAGTAAACAAGCAGATTATAAGTGAGCACACACTCATCATCAATTGTACCCCACTTGGTATGGCACCATATCAAGACCAAAAACCCGCCATACCTTACCACCTGCTAAGCGAAAAGCACATACTATACGATTGCATATACAATCCCGAAAAGACACTTTTCCTACAAGAAGGTAAGAAACAGGGATGCCTAATCAAAAATGGATTAGATATGCTCCATCTTCAGGCAGACGAGGCGTGGAAGATATGGGAGAAAACAGAATAGTAACCACTAAAACATTGAATATGAAACGAATAAACATACTATTGGTCATGCTACTATGGGTAGCCAACCTAATGCAAGCACAATTGGTGCAAGAGAACGAAACGGCAGTAGTGTACTATATGCCTAAAACGGAATTAGCAATTACGCTCTCTTACGAGTGTGTAGAGCAAGAGCCTGGTATATTCTACCAATATGCTCAACGTTATCTCGGTGCGAAGAATATCGTTACCGAGAAGAAAATCACCTACCGATTGAGCGATATGGCACTAAGCACCTTGGCTAGTGCAGATACAAATCGTGCCTACAAAGTCAACGCACAAAAATCATATCAACTGCAATTGCTATCTCTAACCCCAGACGGCAGATTGGCAGGATACAATATAAGCGATGTATCGAAAGACGATGAGGCGAAAGGCGAGAGGCGAGAGGAACTAATGCCATTGTTAGAGGAGCAGTTTATGGCTGGTTCAATCAGCAAAATGGCTGAGGGTGCTGCTAAGCAGATCTATCGTATCCGTGAGACACGTCTCAATATCCTGGGTGGAGATGTAGAGCATGTGCCTGCAGATGGTCAAGCCATGCAACTAGTGTTGGATGAATTGGACGAGCAAGAGCAAGCCCTAGTGGCATTATTCGTGGGAACAACGCAAGTGACACAACACACCCATACTTTCCGTTATCTCCCAGCAGATGATGTGGAGAAAGAAGTTGTATGCCGTCTATCTAAACACACGGGTATAGTGGATAAGAATGATCTGAGCGGAGAGCCAGTATATTTGACTCTCAAGGCACACAAACAATCGCTGCAAACAGCCTATATGGTAGATCCTAAGTCCTCACTACCTTCTCAACTATACTACAACCTACCTGGCACGGCGGATATATGCTTACAATACCAAACTATTAACATAGCACAATCCGTTACGGTGGCACAATACGGTATAGCCATCCCATTGGCAATGGATTTGTTTACTGGCAAACAGAAAAATAGCATCTATATCCACCCTGAGACAGGCAATATTTTATCTATTCAACAATGAAAAAACTGATCATTATCCTATCCCTATTCTTGTTAGGGACTAGCATATGGGCACAAGAGCTCAGATGTACTGTTACCATCAATTCGGATCAAATACAAGGTACCAACAAAGAGGTGTTCAACACCCTCAAACAAAGCATTGAGGAGTATGTCAACTCGTTGCGTTGGACCAATATGACCTACCAAGAAAAAGAACGTATTGAGTGCAGTATGCTGCTAGTTGTCAAAAGCGTGCAAGATGACATGTTCAATTGTGAGTTTACCTGTCAAAGTCGCCGTCCTGTATGGGGCACTAGTTACTCGACTCCATTGCTCAATATCAAAGATAATAACTTCGCATTTCGTTACCAGGAGTACGATCGCCTAGATTATCAACAGAGCACTTTTACCACTAACTTGACTGCCCTCTTAGCATACTATTGCTATCTGATTATCGGTCACGATATGGACTCATTCTCTAAACTGGGAGGCACACCATTTTTCCAAGCTTGCGAGAGTATTGTCAATGCTGCACAATCCGCATCATTAGAGACATCCGAGGCAGCAGGTTGGAAAGCTTTTGAGAGCAATCGCAACCGCTATGCGCTCATTAACAATCTAATGGATGAAGCATTCAAGAAATATCGCCTATTCTATTACGAGTACCATCGCCATGGATTGGATGAGATGGTCAATAATGTGACCAATGGTCGTGCACGTATTGCCAAGGAGATGATCGTGCTAAAAGAGGCGTACAATGCTCGTCCAGGAACTTACGTCATCAATACATTCTTAGATGCTAAGAACGATGAATTGGTCAATATTTTTGAGAAAGGTACTAGTGAGGAGAAGAAGCAAGTATATGACTTACTTATGCTCATAGATCCTACTCGTCAAACAACCTACGATAAGATTATTAAATAAAACATATGGAAAGAAAAGTTCGTGTTCGTTTTGCTCCTAGTCCAACTGGAGCATTGCATATCGGCGGTGTACGTACTGCCTTGTTTAATTACCTCTTTGCTCGCCAACACGGCGGAGATATGTTGCTTCGTATTGAAGATACGGACTCTACTCGCTTTGTGCCAGGAGCGGAGGAATATATTACCGAGTCATTGGCTTGGTTGGGTATTGAGATTGATGAAGGTATCTGCCAAGATGCACCTAATGGCAAGGGCGACCATGGTCCATATCGCCAGAGTGAGCGCCGTGAGATCTACCACAAGTATGTTGATCAACTCCTTGCTTCAGGCAATGCATATATCGCGTTTGATACACCAGAGCAATTGGAGGCCAAACGTACAGAGATTGCTAATTTCCAATACGATGCTCGTACCCGTGGATTAATGGTTAACTCCCTCACCCTTAGCAAGGAAGAAGTAGATGCCCGCATTGCTGCTGGCGAGAAGTATGTCGTTCGTTTTAAGGTAGAACCTAATATTGATGTATATGTACAAGACCTTATCCGTGGCGAGGTTAAGATCAATTCCAATATCTTGGATGATAAAGTACTCTATAAATCTGCGGATGATCTGCCTACTTATCACCTTGCTAACATCGTGGACGACCACTTGATGGAGATTAGCCACGTTATCCGTGGCGAAGAGTGGTTGCCATCTGCTCCACTCCATGTGCTCTTATATAAGGCGTTTGGATGGGATGACACCATGCCACAATTCGCTCACTTGCCACTATTGCTCAAACCTGATGGCAATGGCAAACTCTCCAAACGCGATGGCGATCGTTTGGGCTTCCCTGTGTTCCCACTAGAGTTCCATAATCAAAAAGATGGTTCTGTATCATCTGGTTACCGCGAAGAGGGTTACTACCCAGAAGCTGTTATCAACTTCTTGGCTTTGCTCGGTTGGCACGCTACTGGCGATCAAGAGATGTATAGTATGCAAGAACTCATCGAACAATTCTCTTTGGAGCGCGTAAGCAAGTCTGGTGCTAAGTTCGACTACGAAAAAGGTAAATGGTTTAACCACCAATACCTCCAACTCAAATCCAACGAGGAGTTGGCAGAGCAATTTATGCCAATCCTTGACACTAAACTCTCAACACTCAATACTAAACCATCACTAGAAGTAGTAGCGAAAGTAATCGGTCTTACCAAAGATCGTGTCAACTTCGTTTCTGAGTTATGGGAGCAAGTTAATTTCTTCTTTGTAGCTCCTACTGAGTATGATGAGAAGTCGCTTAAGAAACGTTGGAAAGAGGACTCTCCAAAGCATATGACCGAGATGCTTGCTTTGCTGGAGGCACACGAGGATTGGTCTGCTGAGGGCTTAGACAACTTGATTATGCCATGGATTGCAGAGAAGGAGTATGGTGTAGGTATTGTGATGAATGCCTTCCGTATCTGTTTGGTAGGTGCTGCCCGTGGTCCACATATCTGGAATATTACAGATGTATTGGGCAAAGACGAAACCCTCCGCCGCGTCCGCACAGCCTTGGAGAAATTAGGATAATAACTTTCAAGTCGATCATTTGAATCCGACAATATCAAACGAGCCCCTCACAAGGTGGCTCGTTTTTTTCTCGCCCTTACACTTTACACCTTACACCCTACACTCTACACTAAACACTAAACTACCAATTACGGGTTCTTATCTCGTTTTACTCGAACGACTATTGCATGACGGGTTTATACTATGTGATTACTATAAGATTACTATAAAATTACTATGTGATTCACGACCCTTGCTTATCCCTTCTGTATTCTTTCGGTAACCCTTCTGAGTGGTAACGGGGTGGTATCGGGGAAATAAGTCTGAGTGATGAGTTATAAGTAATCAGTTAGAATCTTTAGAATACTTAGAAAATTTAGGAGTCAGACAAATACTAGAAATTCTAAAAAATCTAAGAAATCTAATTTAAAAAATTAAATTGGTGATATTGGAAATCAACAAGTTGACTCCGTGTGCGTTTTTCCTGCGGACTTCCTGCGAACACATTTTCGGACATCCTCAAAAAGTCCGCAGAAATTCGCCGTAAGACCATATCTCTCTGAAAATCAATACACAATTCTTAATTATATAGCATGTCGGAAGTGTCGTTTTGTCGGTTTGAAACCGACAAACCCGACATTTCCGACACATGTCGTTTTCACCTATTCTCACTTGTAGTATTTTGTAGGAAAAAGTTTTCGAGTGCCGAAAGTTTTGTAGTAAGCAATGTCACTTCAACTTCCACTCACGCCATGAAGCATCCAACGATGCCGATGGTGTCACGCATGGAGTTTGTGACTTACCATTGAGCAAAATAGATTGTTGGCTCACATTCTTGGTTATATAGTCACCCAACTCTTGTAATGTAACATTACCTTGGGTATCTTGTAGTTTCTTGAGCAAGTAGTATGTAAACATGCCATGTCTCTCTTCATTATTTGGATATGCAGTTTC
>JAZQSZ010000171.1:0-2006 GCA_045630365.1 Paludibacteraceae bacterium
AAAGATGCGTTGAGTTACGTCCATATTATCCTTTTCTGTCAAATATGTCTCATAACCATTTTGAACGTTATAGCGCAATTGCTCATTTTGGATTCCAAGATTATCGGTCGTTTCAGCAAAGGTATTGCGTGCTTCCTCCAATGCAATCTTCTTCTCCACTACACCCGCAGCACGCTTGCCAGATGACCATAGAGGCATACTAACACTCACGCTGAGCGCATTAGGGGGAGTCATGTTAAATCCTTCCTTTTTACCAAAATAACTTTTCTCGCTATATTGATAACCAACAGCAATAGTAGGACCATATGCCCAGCCTGCCATATGCACATTGGTTTTCGCTAACTCAACATTCTTAGCCAGCGTTTGGTAACTTAGATTGTTTTCCAACACAAAGTCTTTACCCAACAATTGCAATATCGCCTCCGCAGAAAGCATATCATCTAACTTAGAGGTAAGTGTCAACTCAGTTTCCACAGGTACATTGAGCAATACTTTCAGCGCATTGATAGCCAATTGAGTAGAACGCTTATTGGCATTAATGTTGTTTTTGAGGGTGTTTACTCGTACTTGAATTTGGTCAGCAGTAGTTTGCTCGGCTACGCCTACATCCACTGAGCGTTGGGTCATAGCGGCCAAATCCTCAATGTTTTTGAGAGAAGCATCTAATAGTTTCACCACATCTTCGAGTACCAACACAGATGCATAAGAAGACTTCACATTAGCGCGGAGGTTATCCTCTGATTGTTGTAAGTTCAATTTTTGCATATCAATAGCGATACTATTGAGCAGAGCTCCCACTATCGCTTGACCATTGATACCGACACTAGCAGTAACGCCTAATGTTCCATTGTCATTCATAGCAATAGGCATACCACCTAAAACCATTTCATAACCCATCATAGATTGAAACGCCCACGACATATCTACTTGTGGCAACATCGCAGCAATGGTCTGCCAACGTTGTGCGTAGGCTTTTTGCACCGCAAGATCTGCATTACGCAAACTACGATTGGTTGCTACAGCATAATCTTGAGCTTCGCTGAGGCTTAGGCTTAATTGAGCAGGTACTTCAGGGGTAGCCATTGGCTTAGTGGCTGCCATCACATGATCCTCTGCCCAGATCATTTGGCTCAACAGAGCCAAACATGCAAAGATTACAATTGTTTTTTTCATTTCTTATACCTTAATATATTATATGTTATTTTTCATTTTTTCTCTCAGCCGCAATAGTCCATCTTCTGTCAGTATGCCTCGTACTAAAATATCCATACCTTGGTGCCCGATTCGTAAAATCTCCTCGCGTGGTTTCTCGCCTTTTGATACAAACTCCATTAGTCGGTATTGAATATCTAAGCACACCATTGCCACAATCCTCACGTCTATCTCCTGGCGAAAAACGCCCTCATTGATTCCTTTTTGCAAAAATTGTACCAATATCTCTTCTGTAGCAGCTCGCATATAGGCTTTGTGCTGCTTGAACAGTTGCGGATAGTATTTCTCCAAATCATAAATCATCGGAGGCGTCTTGATCATTTGCTTTTCCGCATGCTTGGCGATTTTGGCCCATTCCATCAGACTTTGTTCTACCGTCCGTTTGCTCAGTGATTGCGCTAACTCGTAAGATACTTTCTCTTGGTGCTTGGCCAATATTTCAACCAACAGTTCGTCTTTTGATGGGTAATAAACATAGAATGTTTTCTTGCTTATGCCCAATTCGTGGCAGATATCATCAACGGACACACTACGAATGCCCACTTGTTGCATTCGCGTGATTGAAATTTTCAATATTTCCTCTTTTATTTCTGCCATATTACTCCATTTTACAAAAAGCGTGCAAAAGTAGTGTTTTTTTTTGAAATAACCAAATTTTTAGGAAACTTTAACACTTTTGTAGTTTCCATGTGGCAATTTAGACAAAAAAAATGCTCTGCGTTGGCAAAACGCAGAGCATTACGAATAGAATCGCTCTATTTAATCTATTAATAACTCTCCTCTTGAGAAGGGAA
>JAZQSZ010000172.1:0-5027 GCA_045630365.1 Paludibacteraceae bacterium
AAGATTTTCAGAACCAAAATCTGACGTAATAGCCTTTATACCATTGGTCAATAATTTCGTCATTCTCGAAATCGGCTGCAAAGGTACTGCTTTTTTTTGATATGACCAAATTATTTGTGTGTTTTTTTTGAAAAAACGCAATTTTCTTTGTAAAAACTGCTATTCTGGGGCTTAATCTTCGTATACAAGGCACACATTGTCTACCCAAAGTGTGTTTCCTGCTTTACCTACAAATGCTTCGTATTTACCAGATGTTAGCATAATAACCATATGAGTAGGTTCTAAATTTGCATCCCATCCCTCTTCTTCGATAAGAACTACTTTGCCTTTGGAGTTGACAGCGCGTTGCATCTCTTTAAAGCCCATGTACTCCTCATACCATGGCTCGTTAGTGATATCACCATAGTGTATAGGAAGACGATGGCTATTAACCCATGTTAATTGATCTTCGTTGAAGCGTTGGTACGCTGTTCCTACACGTATGGAGTGAATCTTGCCTTTCTCATCCTCCCAGCGGTGTTGGAGGTAGAGATAAACCTCAGCCTCGTCATGACCTTCCTGTTTCTTAGGTTTTGCCATACCTTTGGCAAACCAAATCCATTCTTCAGGTGAGATGACGCATTTGTAGTCAAACATCAATGCGCTTGGACGACCAGTAAATGGTACACCAAAATCAATGTTTTGATATGGATCTTTGGCTGTAGTAATTGGTTCTAGATTGCGTCCCGTAAAGAGTGTGCCTGGTACGAGTACTTGCACATCTGTCATTCCCATTACGCGCACACCCAAGAGCTCTACATCCAAACGACAACATGTTCCTCCCTCCTCGCGTGCTTCAGGAATCATCGTTCCTGCGGCTTTCTCAATACCGATAATGTTAGCATAGGCATTGCTAGTAGCCCATGGATTGCCATTTTGTCCATATATATATGGTCCGTTTTCGCATATCGTATCGGTAGGCGCAAGGCAGTAAAGTTTTTTTGTCTGACCTCCTAGAAGTTTAGACTCTTTGATGTAACGTACAGTCCAACTTTCCATATCTCCAAATGGAATGGTGTCAATACGCTCAGCATACATATTTACTGCCAAGCAGATAAAGAACAAGAAAACTACTCTTTTCATTACTTTGCCTCGATTATATAGTAGTTTTTCTTTCCTTTTTGGCAAAGTAAATACTTGCCATTGAGCAACATGTCTGCTGTAATTGCCTTTTGTGGATCAGTAAATTTCTCCTTGTTGATAGAAAAACCATTCGCAGTAATCATCTTGCGAGCCTCGCCCTTAGATGGGAAGATGTTGGTCTTCTCTGCCAACAAATCCAATGGAGGAATACCTGCCTCTAACTCTGCTTTGCTCACCTCATGCTTCTCTATGCCGTCAAACACTTGCAAAAACATCTCCTCATCTAGCTTGCTCAATGCTTCGTGAGTCGCATTGCCAAACAAAATATTACTTGCCTCTACGGCTGCCTCATAATCTTCGCGACTATGAACCATTACAGTCACCTCCTCTGCCAAACGCTTTTGCAAACTACGCATATGTGGAGCCTCTTCATGCTCTGCAATCAACGCGTCAATGGTCGCCTTGTCCAAGCAAGTGAAGATCTTGATGTAACGCTTAGCGTCATCGTCACTCACATTCAACCAGAATTGGTAGAAACGATATGGGCTAGTGTACTTGCGATCCAACCAGATGTTTCCGCTCTCGGTCTTGCCGAACTTGCCACCATCTGCTTTGGTAATCAGTGGACATGTCAAAGCAAAAGCTTCGCCGCCGCCCATCTTCTTAATCAACTCAGTACCTGTGGTGATGTTGCCCCATTGATCGCTACCACCCATTTGCAACTTACAATTCTTATGCTTGTTCAAATATACATAGTCGTAGCCTTGCAATAATTGATAAGTAAACTCTGTAAAAGACATACCTTGACTAGCCTCGCCGTTGAAACGCTTTTTCACAGAGTCTTTCGCCATCATATAGTTCACAGTGATGAGTTTACCTACCTCGCGCGCGAAATCTAGGAAGGTGTAGTCCTTCATCCAGTCGTAGTTGTTCACCAACTCTGCATCGTTCTCGCCCTCGCCGAAAGTCAAGAAACGACCCAACTGTTGCTTGATGCACTCCTGGTTGTGACGCAAAGTTTGCTCGTCCAACAAGTTACGCTCGGCTGACTTACCACTAGGGTCACCGATCATACCAGTTGCACCACCAATCAACGCGATTGGTTTGTGACCTGCGTTTTGCAAGTGTTTAAGCATCATGATTCCGCATAAGTGGCCGATATGCAGACTATCCGCAGTAGGGTCAATACCCAAGTAGGCTGCGGTTGCTTCTTTCATTAGTTGTTCCTCTGTGCCTGGCATCATGTCTTGCAACATACCGCGCCAGCGCAATTCTTCTACAAAATTCTGTTTCATATGATGTTGTAATTCTATTCCTTAACCATGGAAAAATCCAAATTGACTGCAAAGGTACTGCTTTTTTTGCACATACGCAAATTCACAATAAAAAAACTCGTTTTTTATCACGACATACTCACTTCACTACGAGCCAATTGGTGCAATATTCGTGCGTTTTTGGATGAAGGACATGCGCTACACCTGTCTCGTCGCGATAAAACGAGTGATTCCAACCTTTCCCCATATCCATGTACAACGCATTTTCCACTCCTCTTTCCACCAAGCACTTTACAAAATAGTCAAATTTCACAACCTCTTTGCTCTCAATAACATAGGTTCTTCCTGCCTTTTGAGCAATGCAACGATAATACTCTTGTTTTACTGTTTGGCGTGGAGGATTATATCCCTTGCCATCTTTTATTACCCAATATTGCGTAAAGGCCATACCTTTTGCTGCTGCTACTTCTTCTAGTTTATCTTGCTTCCCCAACTCGAAGAATTCTTTTTGATTGCCCCAGGAGGCAAACACTGCGTACCCTCCTTCTTCCTCATATCCTTCGTACAATACGCCTTGTGAGATATGTGGTCCCAAAATATTACTGTGTTCAAAACTATCCAAACATTTGCCTGTAAATGCCGCTGCCACGCACAATACTACATCCTCTTGCTCTATGTTTGGCATCGTACCACATGCCAAATCTAATTGGCAATCAGTAATGTCGTACATGATTAAGTCTGTCGTTGTGTCAACTTTCATTTTGTAATGTTGTTCCATCATAGTTGGAGTGTTTTCTTTTGCAAAGTCGTTGCTTTGTTCTGTTTTTGTACATGCTGTTATGTAGCAAAAAGTACACATGAGTAAAATTAAATTTCTTTTCATAGCTTTGTTGTTTATGTGAATAATTTGTTGCAAAATTACTCTTTTTTGCTGAATTGTACAAATTTTAGCCTGTTTTATTTAAAAAATAAAAAGATATTTCATAAATTATTTGTGTATTTGCAAAAAAAGCAGTACCTTTGCGCCCGATTTTCGACTATAGTCTCTGGCGATCAGCATAGAGTACGCGTTTTTGCGGCTTGAACAGTAGTGTATACTATAGTTATTTAACCCATTAAAAGTCAAAAGAAATGGATTTGATGAAAATTGCCGAAGAGGCATTCGCTGGCGAGAAGAAAGAGTTTCCAGCATTCGCTGCAGGTGATCAAGTGACTGTAGCTTATCGTATTAAAGAGGGTAACAAGGAGCGTATCCAAGAGTTCCGCGGTGATGTTATTTGCATCCACGGTAGCGGTGACAAGAAACGCTTTACTGTTCGCAAGATGTCTGGTAACGTAGGTGTAGAGCGTATCTTCCCTATGGATAGCCCATTCATCGAGAAAATTACTGTTAACAAATACGGTAAAGTTCGTCGCTCTAAATTGTACTACTTGCGCAATCTTACTGGTAAGAAAGCTCGTATTCCAGAGCGCCGCGTTAAGTAATCTAGATTACAAGCTAGAAAGAATAAAAAGAGAGTCTCAACAGGACTCTCTTTTTGTTTGTATAATTCCGCTACCTTTGCGCTACCCTAATCGCATAAAGAAAATAGGTCTTCCCTTGGGTTAACTAATAGTACAGGCACTTGACTCTGGCGAATCGCATATGATTCGGGGGGACCAAACAACCAATCATCCAACCCGTATTCTCTACTAGCGGTCAGCAAAAGCAAATCGTGATTCCATTCCTCAGAATGAAAATCTTTGTGAAAAGAGAAACTATCGCGCTTTGCTACTTGCTCTTCATAACTAATCTTTTCACCGGTCCGCTCGACTATTGTCTCAATATGGGTGATGATACGCCGCATATTTTGTTTTGCTTTGTTCCCATAGTCGCGCGCGCGTAATAATATAAGGTGTGCCCCTGTCTTCCTCGCTAAATAAGTGCAGATCTCCGCCTTATATACTTCTTCTTCCAACATACTTACAGGCACCAAAATTCTGGATAATCCTTTCTGAACTTCTGAACAGCAGCTCTGCTGCGCTGAACATTCATTCTTGATGATCACATATGGCCGTCTTTCCTCTCGGCAACTATCCAATACACGTTGAATATCGCGACGTTTATCATCGCAATACTCCACACGAATGTCATCAGTATGAAAAATGTCACCGAGATTCATTTTATCTAACAGCCCAACGGGCGGTCTAACAGGCTTAGCTGGTCTAATATCTAATAGCGCAGCGGTCTAACCTTGATTAGCAATATCGCGATTGATACCCTCAATATACGAAATCAGTTCTTGTTCGCCAAGTCCTTTTTCTGCGGATGTCACAAAGATAGGAGGCAATTCTTCCCATACCTCTTGTAGTTTTTCCTTGTAACTATTGACGTTCATAGTCAGTTTGCTCTTTGTCAGTTTGTCTGCTTTCGTAAAGACAATAGCAAAAGGAATAGCCTGCTCTCCTAGCCACTCCATAAACTCCAAGTCAATCTGTTGTGGCTCATGGCGGCAGTCGATCAATACGAACAAACTCACCAATGGCTCACGCAATAGGCAATAACGCTCAATCATTGTTTTGAGTTTCGCGCGTTGCTTCTTGCCTGCTTGCGCAAAACCATAACCAGGCAAATCGACCAAATGCCAATGC
>JAZQSZ010000173.1:0-9137 GCA_045630365.1 Paludibacteraceae bacterium
ACCACGTCCATTCAAATTGTTGGAAACAGGTGTGCGTACCATCGACACCGCTAACCCAATCTGCGAGGGCGGTACAGGATTTATCCCTGGTCCTTTCGGTACTGGTAAGACCGTGCTCCAACACGCTATCTCTAAGCAAGCAGAGGCAGATATTGTGATCATCGCTGCCTGCGGTGAGCGTGCAAACGAGGTTGTGGAGACCTTTACCGAGTTCCCAGAGTTGGAAGACCCACATACAGGTCGCAAGTTGATGGAGCGTACCATCATCATCGCCAACACATCTAACATGCCTGTGGCATCTCGTGAGGCATCTGTATATACCTCTATGGCTATTGCAGAGTACTACCGCTCAATGGGCTTGCGCGTGTTGTTGATGGCCGACTCTACTTCTCGTTGGGCACAAGCTCTTCGTGAGATGTCTAACCGTTTGGAGGAGTTGCCAGGTCAAGATGCGTTCCCAATGGACTTGTCTGCTATCATCGGTGCGTTCTATGCGCGCGCGGGTTACGTGTACCTTAATAATGGTGCTACTGGTTCAGTAACCTTCCTCGGTACTGTATCTCCTGCGGGTGGTAACTTGAAGGAGCCTGTGACTGAGGGTACTAAGAAAGTGGCTCGCTGCTTCTATGCATTGGAGCAAGCTCGTGCTGACCGCAAGCGTTACCCAGCTGTGAACCCAATTGACTCTTATTCAAAATATATCGAATATCCTGAGTTTGAGGAGTATATCACTAACCTCATTGACAGCGAGTGGCTTGGCAAGGTGAACGATATGAAGACTTACCTCCAACGCGGTAAGGAGATTCAAGAGCAAATCAACATTCTTGGTGATGACGGTGTACCAGTAAACTACCACGAGGAGTTCTGGAAAGCTGAGGTAATCGACTTCGTTGTTCTCCAACAAGATGCGTTCGATAAGATCGATGCTGTCTGCCCAATGGAGCGTCAACAATACATCCTCAACCTCGTGATGGATATCTGCAAGCACGATTACGACTTCGTGGACTTCAACGACGTAAGTACCTACTTCAAGCGCGTGATCAACCTCTGCAAGCAGATGAACTACGCTGAGTTCAAGAGCGAGGCATTTAACCAATATCAACAACAACTCAACGACCTTCTCGCTGAGAAACAAATCAAAGCATAACGACTATGGCAAAAGCATTTCAAAAGATTTATACACAAATCACAGCTATCACCAAGGCTACTTGCTCATTGAAAGCTGAAGGTGTAGGTAACGACGAGCTCGCTACCGTGAATGGCAAACTCGCACAGGTCGTTAAGATCATGGGCGATGATGTGACTCTCCAAGTATTTGAGGGTACTGAGGGTATCCCAACCAACGCAGAAGTAGTGTTCCTTGGCAAAGCTCCATCACTCAAGGTGAGCGAGCAATTGGCAGGTCGCTTCTTCAACGCATATGGTGATCCTATCGATGGCGGACCTGCTATTGAAGGTCAAGAGGTAGAGATCGGTGGTCCTAGTGTGAACCCAGTAGGCCGTAAGCAACCATCTGGGTTGATTGCTACGGGTATCGCAGGTATCGACTTGAATAATACATTGGTGTCTGGACAAAAGATTCCATTCTTCGCTGACCCAGACCAACCATACAACCAAGTGATGGCTAACGTGGCTCTCCGTGCAGAGGCTGATAAGATTATCTTGGGTGGTATGGGATTGACCAACGATGACTATTTGTACTTCAAGAATGTGTTCTCTAACGCAGGTGTGTTGGACCGCATCGTGTCTTTCGTTAACACCACTGAGAACCCACCAGTAGAGCGTCTGTTGATTCCAGATATGGCACTTTGCGCAGCTGAGTACTTCGCTGTACAAAAACACGAGAAAGTACTTGTGCTTCTGACCGATATGACACTTTACGCCGATGCGCTCGCTATCGTAAGTAACCGTATGGACCAAATTCCTTCTAAAGACTCTATGCCTGGTTCACTCTATTCTGACCTAGCTAAGATCTACGAGAAAGCGGTTCAATTCCCAGAGGAAGCAGGTGGTGGTTCTATCACTATCATTGCGGTGACAACCCTTTCTGGTGGTGATATTACTCACGCTATTCCAGATAACACCGGTTATATCACCGAGGGTCAGTTATACCTCCGTCGTGACTCTGATATCGGTAAGGTTATCGTCGACCCATTCCGTTCATTGTCTCGTTTGAAACAATTGGTGGCAGGCAAGAAAACTCGCGAAGATCATCCACAAGTGATGAACGCAGCCGTTCGTCTCTACGCCGATGCAGCTAACGCAAAAACAAAGCAAGAGAACGGTTTCGACCTCACTGATTACGATGAGCGTTGCCTCGAGTTTGCTAAGGCTTATTCTACACAGATCTTGGCTATTGACGTCAACATCAATACCACACAAATGTTGGATGTAGCTTGGACTTTGTTCGGCAAATACTTCAAACCAGAAGAGGCAAACATCAAACAAGAACTTGTAAATAAATATTGGCCAAAAGCATAATAAATCATGGCTATAAATTATCAATTTAATAAAACATCGTTGCAGGCTTTGGAGAAAGACCTCAAGATGCGTCAACGTACTTTGCCTACGCTGCAAAGCAAAGAGTCGGCTCTTCGACTCGAAGTGAAGCGTGCGAAGGACGAGATCAAGGCGCTAGATGAAGAGGTGGATCGTCGTATCAAAGACTACGATCAGATGTTAGCACTTTGGGGAGAGTTTGACACTTCTCTCATCCATGTGGATGATGTGCGCATGACGATCAAGAAGATCGCGGGCGTACGTGTACCCGTATTGGAAGAGGTGGTGTACTCAACCAAAGAGTTCAGCATCTTCTCTTCTCCAAAATGGTTTGCAGACGGTTTCAACCAATTAAAGGCCATTGCTGACGTAGGTATTCGTCAGGAGTTCGTACGCCGTAAGGTAGAGCTCCTAGACTATGCTCGTAAGAAAACCACCCAAAAGGTAAACCTCTTCGAGAAAGTGCAAATACCTGGTTTCCAAGATGCTATCCGTAAGATTAAACGCTTTATGGAGGATGAGGAGAACCTAAGCAAGTCATCACAAAAGATTGTTAAGTCTAAACGTGAGGCAGAAGCTCGCATGGCTGAAGAATTGGCTAAAAAAGCGGCTATCGCCGAAGGAAAGGAGGAACAAGCATGATTACGCAAATGAAGAAATATACCTTCCTCGTTTTCCATCGTGAGTACGAAGCATTCCTCGAGCAATTGCGTGAGGTAGGTGTGGTACATATCACTGAGAAAGCTGCAGGAATGGCGGATGATGCACATTTGCAAGAACTCCTTGCTAAGGCAGAACAAACCCGCAAGATCATTGCACAAGGTGCTCCTGATCAATTGCTTACAGAAAAAGCCAACTTGGAACAACGCATTGCTGCTACTCAAAAGGAGGCTAATCGCATGGCTATCTGGGGTGACTTCTCAGCAGAACGTCTTGAGCAACTAAATGCGGCTGGTTATACCCTTCGTTACTTCTCATGTGCGAAGAAACTCTTCCAAGAGGAGTGGGGTATCGTAGTGGCTGAAGAAGGTGCTACTGTATATTTCGTACAGGTTAGCAAAACCTCTGAACCTTCTGAACTTCTGAACACAGTACTTGAGCTTTGCCAAGAGCAACACCTCAATTCTAAGTCTGCAAATGACTTGCAAAAGGATGTAGAGGGACTTAATGGTTTGCTCGTTGCCCAGAATGCTCGTATTGAACTTTGGGCAAAAGAGAACATTCCTGCTCTTGAGACTGAACTCAAAGAGTTGCAACAACAGATTGATTGGAAGCGAGTTACACTCAATACCGAAACTGAGTGTGATGGCGCATTGAAGCTTCTTGAAGGCTTCTGCCCAATCGACCAAGTACCTGCACTCCAAGAGATGCTTACCAAGCAAGATGTGTACTACCAAGAGGAAGACCCTACAGCGGAAGACAATACTCCAATCAAATTGCGTAACAATAAGTTTACTCAACTCTTTGAGTCATTGACAGGTATGTATGGTTGGCCTAACTATGGCGAGTTTGATCCAACTCCAATCTTGGCACCATTCTTCTTGCTCTTCTTCGCTATGTGTATGGGCGACTGTGGTTATGGTATCTTGCTGATGATCATCGGTATGCTCATCGCTAAGAAGAAACTCAATATCGCTATGTTCGATGGTCTTGGCCCTATCATTACCGTGTTGGGTGTGGGTACTACCGTAGTCGGTTTCTTCCTTGGAACCTTCATGGGTATCGATCTCTACAATGCTGAGTGGATGCCACAAGCATTAAAGTCAGTCATGATCAAAGGCGAGGTGATGGGCTACGATATCCAAATGGTATTGGCACTCTGCATCGGTGTGTTCCATATTTGTTTGGCGATGGTAGTGAAAGCTATTTGCTATACCAAGCAAACTGGTTTCAAGGAGAATATCGCTACCTGGGGTTGGACCTTGCTTATCGTAGGTGGTTTGATTGTAATTATCTTCGGTATGACCGTATTGCCAGCTGAAGTGTTCAAATGGACTTTGATTGCTGTGGCTATTGTGTCTGCTTTGGGTATCTATATCTTCAACACCCCTGGCCGTAACCCATTGATTAACATTGGTGCTGGCCTTTGGGAAACCTATAATATGGCTACCGGTATCTTAGGTGACGTGCTCTCATATATCCGTCTTTATGCCCTTGGTTTGGCAGGTGGTATGTTAGGTGCTGCGTTCAACAACCTTGGTTTGATGGTTATGGGTGGTACTACAGAAGGTGCTACATGGCAATGGTTGCCATTCGTGTTGATTCTCGTTCTAGGTCACGTACTTAACCTTGCGATGTCTGCACTTGGTGCGTTTGTTCACCCATTGCGTTTGAGTTTCGTGGAGTACTTCAAGAATGCAGGATACGAGGGTAAAGGTGCTTTGTATCAACCATTTAAAAAATAATAGAACAAATAATAATTAACAAAATAAACAAATTACAATTATGAATGAAATTTTAGGTTATCTCGGTTGGGGCTTGATGTTTGGCCTCGCTGGTGTTGGTTCTGCTTTTGGTACCACTATCGCTGGTAATGCTGCAGAAGGTGCTTTGAAAAAGAACAAAGAGAAATCAAGCTCTTACATGATTCTCTCTGCTCTTCCTGCTACTCAAGGTCTCTATGGTTTCGTAGCTTTCTTGATGTGGATGGGTAAAATGACAGGTGAAAATGCTGTTGTAGCTACAAATGGTGCTTTGTACTTTGCAGTAGGTTTGGCAGTAGGTTTGGTTTGCTTGCTTTCTGCTATCCGTCAAGGTCAAGTTTGTGCTAACGGTATCGCAGGTATCGCTGCTGGTCACGATGTACAAACCAACACCATGATCTACGCTGCGCTCCCAGAGTTCTACGCAATTCTTGCGCTTGTAGCTGCGTTGATGGTATAATAATCATCCAACCAAGATTGGTCGTAAGATCAACCGAAGATAATGGAAGGGGGAAACCTCTTCCATTATTTTTTTGTAAAATTATTATTTTATTTGGTGGATTCAAAAAAATGTTGTACTTTTGCTGCCGATAAATAGATGTCGTACACTATAACTTTAACAAAAATACTATGCGACACCATCAAAAAATAGCGATAGCACGACTAATATCTGATCTCATCAAGTCTGATGATGTGATATGCAAGGAGGAGATAGCTCTCTACAACCATATCGTTTGCAGTTTTGATATTTCTCAAGACGAACTGCACGAAGCGCAGTTTGTTTCACAGGCAGAAGCTGTATCATATATCAAAAAAATGGCTTCAAGTGAACAGAAAAAGATTTTTTCTATTCTGCGTAAAGCTGCCTATTCGGATAATTCTTGTGTTGCGAGGGAAGCGTTGCTCTTGCTTACTCTTTCGCTAACACTCAATGATACAACGGATAAGTACCAACTTCTTTCTTCAAATGTTAAAGGGTGGCAAAACCTAGATAAATATGTGGTGTATATTGAGAGTGATTATATGCCCGCTATTAATGAGGAGATTATGCAGCAATATGATACCATTGCTAATCTTCTGCATCTCTGGAAGTTCGAGTTTATATATATACCTAAACTTTCACAATCCCTGTGCGAGATGGATCGTTCGTATCTCTGTGATATTATCCGTTATATGAATCCGAGACTCTCTCCAGAAATGCTCAATAATCTTTATGATCGATTGACCAATTTTACTACTGAGGGTTTTACCTGTGATTATTTAGCTAACTCTACCCACCAAAATATCTTCTACGATATTGAGCCTAGTTTGTTTATTAATGTAGGTATATCCAATGTACTTGCTTTGAATGTTACTCAACAAGATACTACTTTGGTCAATTTCCTAACGATTCGTCTTGAGGATGAGCCTAATTGTGTACTCAATGAGGTGCGCCGTTTCCTAGATCAATACGAAACTCTTATTACCGAGCCAGAGTATCAGCGCCCAAAACGAGGAAGGGGATTATTTCGTTATCATGGATTCTATAAACAGATGTTTGATTTCCTCGCTCGTCAACATACCAATGGGGAGGAAAATAATATATTGATAGATATTCCTGCTCGTCGCATTTGGATGCGTGGAGTAGAGGTACAAATGAGTGCCACTCACCTGGCTACCTATATATTTATTTTGCACCAATCCCTTTGTACCCATTATGGGGGATTGATTAAGGCAGGACAACATAATCCTCTGTCTGAAAAGGAGGTTACTCGCTTAGGACACACATATCACGCAATTTGTAACCTCTTTCGTGAAATACCAATCGTTGACACGCGTTCCTATATAGAAGATGTGCCAAACATTCGTGGATATATTGCACGTATTCGTACTGCAGTAGAGCATTATATTGATACACAAGATATTGACTACTATTATCCCAAAGACTCATCGAATAAGAGTATGTATCATATAGCAATCCGTCCATCATCTGTACGTATCCGATATGCTGGAGGTGAATGTTTGTTTGCTGATTTTCCATTGTGGAAACAGTTGAGATAGTGTGTTCCTTCGTTATCCCTCCGTTATCCCTCCGTAGTGGTAACGGTGTGGTATCGGTATTGTAAGGGTATTGCAAGGAAGAATATAAAGTTAGCATAACAATATTGCTATATTGGTCTATTATGACAAATAGATTAGCATAGCAATATTGTTGTTATTTGTAGGCGTCTATCAAATGAAGTACTTTTGCAGCGTTTTTAATAACCCATCCCTCTGGAAAATCAACCAATAACTCAAACACTAACAACTATGAGACAAGAATTTTTTGACAAAATTCAACAAACAGCTACGTCTTGGCTAGTAAGAGGAGTCTATGTCTTTATCGTAGCATTGTTATTCATACTGCCATTGTATGATTTATTTACAGGTAATATGGCGTACAGTGTATGGACGATGTTAATAGTAGCTACATCGGTGTTAATTTTTGAGTATATTGTTATCTATTTAACGGGTAAGTGGAACGATGGTAAGCAATTGATGGAAGTACCTGTTTCGTCTACTGTGTGGATTGTTGTACTTATGTTAGCTTGTTGTGTGGCGTTTTTACTAGATTTTTTCATAAAATCAATATTACATCCATATTTGATCCCAGTAGTTATCGCTATTTTGGGTAGCATCATATTTTTTATTCGTGAACGACATATAAAGTCAAAGAAGATAGATAAAGTAAAATAAAAAAGTTGATTTGCTTGCGTATCTCTTTTTTTTTTACTAATTTTGCAGCGAATTATAAACTAGGGTAACTAGTAACTTTTATGGCAAAAATATTAGTAATAGATGATGAGCGTGCGATTCGCAATACGCTTAAGGATATTCTTGAATTTGAGGGATATACCATCGAACTTGCTGAAAATGGGAAAGTAGGTTTGGAGAAGGCATTGGCTACAACCTACGATTTGATTTATACCGATATCAAGATGCCAGAGATGGATGGTCTTGAGATGTTGCAAGCATATCGCCAAGCGGTTAAGGATAATGGTGGGGAAGAATCCCCAGTTGTTATGATCTCTGGACATGGCACTGTGGAAACAGCTGTTGAGGCTCTCAAAAAGGGTGCGTTTGATTTTATTGTTAAACCTCTGGACTTGAATCGATTGCTTCTTACTACCAAACATGCTATAGATCACAAGTCTCTTGTACAAGAGACCAAAGTTCTCCGTAAAAAGATCAACTCTCGCAACCAAATGGTGGGTGAGAGTGCGGAAATAGAAAAAGTGAGAAACATTATTGAGAAAGTTGCTCCTACTGAAGCACGTGTTATGATTACTGGTGCTAATGGTACAGGTAAAGAAGTTGTTGCTCACCTTATTCATGAGAATAGTTCACGTGCCAAGAAAGTAATGGTAGAGGTAAACTGTGCTGCTATTCCTAGCGAACTGATTGAAAGTGAACTATTTGGTCATACCAAAGGTAGTTTTACAAGTGCAATTAAGGATCGTGCAGGTAAGTTTGAACAAGCAGACGGAGGTACACTTTTCTTAGATGAGATAGGTGATATGAGTCTTTCTGCGCAAGCAAAAGTACTGAGAGCGCTACAGGAAAACGAGATTACACGCGTAGGAAGTGATAAACCAATCAAAGTGAATGTGCGTGTTCTTGCTGCTACCAATAAAAATCTTAAGAAAGAAATTGCAGAGGGGCGTTTCCGTGAGGATTTATACCATCGTCTCAATGTAATTCCTATTCATGTACCTGCATTGGATGATAGAAAAGAGGATATTCCGCTATTGATCAATCATTTTGTAGGGCAAATATGTCAAGAGCAAGGATGGAAAACCAAATCTTTTTCTGCAGAGGCAATGACTGCTTTACAACAACGATCTTGGCCAGGAAATATCCGTGAACTAAGAAATGTAGTAGAACGCTTGATCATCTTGAGTGGTGATATAATTACTGATCAAGACGTACAATTATTCGGAATGTAATAATGCTACTGAAGGAGTTAAACATACTGAATTATAAGAATATCCGCGAAGCCAGTTTGCAGTTCTCGGATAAGATTAACGCCTTTGTGGGACTTAACGGACAAGGTAAAACAAACATATTGGATGCAATTTACTATCTAAGTTTCACCAAATCTGCTTACAATGCCATCGATAGTCAAAATATCCAACATGATGAGGATATGGCAATGATTCAAGGTAGATACCAAAATATGGATAACGACGAGATAAT
>JAZQSZ010000174.1:0-12769 GCA_045630365.1 Paludibacteraceae bacterium
CTTTCTCTTGGCATGCCTCGATGATAGCTTGCTCGGCTTTCTCCCACACTTCGTTGGAACCTACGTATTTAGTAGTGTTGTTAGGGTCACGAAGTGAGATTTGTGCCTCGAAGTTCTCGAATGCCAATGACTTGAAGATAATCTCAATAATCTCCATCACGCGAATAAACTCACTCTTCACTTGGTCTGCTCGGCAGAAGATATGCGCATCATCTTGGGTGAACGAACGTACACGAGTAAAACCGTGGTGCTCACCTGATTGCTCATAACGATAAACAGTACCAAACTCAGCAATTCGCAAAGGCAGATCCTTGTATGAGTGAGGTTGGTTCTTGAAGATAGTACAGTGGTGAGGGCAGTTCATTGGTTTGAGCAAATATACCTCGCCTTCCTCTGGAGAGGTGATAGGTTGGAAAGAATCCTTACCATAGTGATCCCAGTGACCAGAAGTGATGTACAAGTTCTTATTACCGATATGTGGAGTGATTACTTGTTGATAGCCATAGCGTTTTTGAATCTTCTTGAGGAAATCCTCGAGGCGCAAACGAAGCGCAGTACCCTTAGGCAACCAGATAGGAAGACCCTTGCCCACCATATCAGAGAACATAAAGAGTTCGAGCTCTTTACCAATCTTACGGTGGTCACGTTTCTTAGCCTCTTCGAGGAGAGTTAAATACTCATCCAACATCGCTTTCTTAGGGAAAGTGATACCGTAGATACGGGTCATCATAGGACGAGAGTCATCACCACGCCAGTATGCAGCAGCACAGCTGAGCACCTTGATGGCTTTGATAGCCTCGGTAGAAACGAGGTGAGGACCTTTACAGAGGTCGGTAAATGCACCTTGTGTATAGGTAGTGATGTGGCCATCCTCCAACTCGGAGATGAGCTCACATTTGTATGTCTGACCTTTGGCTGTGAACTCTGCGATAGCATCTGCCTTAGCGATAGACTTCTTCACGAGTTGCTCTTTCTTAGCGCGAAGTTCAGCCATTTTTTGCTCGATGAGAGGGAAGTCGCTATCCTTGATGGTTTGTCCCTCTGCAGGATACACATCGTAGTAGAATCCGTTCTCGATAGCAGGACCGATACCGAATTGGATACCAGGATAGAGCTCTTGCAATGCCTCTGCCATCAAGTGGCTAGATGTGTGCCAGAAAGCGTGTTTTGCCTCTGCGTCGTCCCACTTGTGAAGCTTGATGTCGCAATCGCTCGTGATAGGAGCATTGAGTTCAACGATTTGCCAGTCTTCTTGACCAGCTGCTTTGATGCTAGCTACAAGGATGTCTTGTGCCAAACGGCTGCTGATGCTTTCAGCTACGCCATAAGCGGTGATACCGCTCTCGTACTCGCGGACGCCTCCGTCCGGAAAAGTAATTTTAATCATGATAATTTTTGTTCAATGTGGTGTAGTGTTGAGTAGCGGTTGAGTAGTGTTGAGTAGCGGTTGTCCCACTATTACTCCATCCTACTCCACTATTACTCCACTCTTACTCCACTCTTTAATAAACCTACAAATGTTTACGGCTTGGGACTCACAAACGCCCTTTCGCCAAATCGGGTACAAAGGTACAACAAATAATGCATATGTGCAAGAATAGCGAGAAATTTCTTAACAAAAAAGATAGATTTATCTATCTCATCCAATATTTAGCACTCACTCAAGCTTGTTTGAAAGTGAGATGCTATATATATTGGATGATAAGGGTACCGTTTTTCGTTAAGAATTACGAGCGGCCTTGCACATAGGCTGCATTATGCGAAAGTAGCTACGAGGTGGGCGAGCGTAGCGAGGTCGGTGCCCTCGAAGTACAACAAAGAATATCGGTTAATATCGCCCCTTCACCCCTTCACCGCGACAAAGTCGCTTTCACCGCATCTCTGGCACAATTTTTGTCGCTTATTAGGTAACACTATATTTCTCATATTGTCATGACAATCCAATTTCTCGGTGCTGCACGCGAAGTAACTGGCAGCAAACATCTGGTCACCACCGCATCCGGCAAGACTATCCTACTCGACTGTGGTATGTACCAAGGCAAAGGTATGGAAACCGACGCGGCTAACCGCGACCTAGGTTTTGACCCAAAGGATATACACTATGTCCTACTCTCACATGCCCATATCGATCATACGGGACTAGTGCCATACATCTACAAACTAGGATTTAGAGGCAAGATATTTTGCACCCCTGCCACACGCGATTTATGCGAACTGATGCTCCAAGATACAGCCTTTATCCAAGAGCAAGACGTGCGTTGGTACAACAAGAAAATGGATCGCCAACACAAACCTAGGATCAAACCGCTGTTTGACACCAACGACGCTCGCGGCGTGATGAAGCATTTTCGCACCGTGGAATACAACCAAACCTATCGCCTAGATGACGAAGTGGAGTTTTGCTTCACCAACTCCGGACATATGCTAGGTTCCGCTATCATTAGTCTCCACATACGGGAAAATGGCGAACTCAAACGTATCGCCTACACAGGCGATGTGGGTCGCGCATATAGCCATATATTGAGTTCGCCCCAGGCCTTTCCTCAATGCGACTACCTGATATGCGAGAGCACCTATGGCAATCGTCTGCACGACGATGTGCACCTGAGCGAAGAGCAACTGCAAGGCATTGTGGAAGAGACATGTATGTACAAAAAAGGAAAACTGTTGATACCATCCTTCTCGGTGGGTAGAACGCAGGAGATCGTATATGTACTCAATGAGTTGTACAACGACGGACGACTGGAGCGAGTGCCTGTGTATGTGGACTCTCCGCTATCTGCCAATGCCACACAGATATTCCGTCGCTATGCCGACACGCTCAACGAGCAAGTGCGAGACACTATGCGGTACGACGATGATCCGTTTGGATTTAACTCGTTGCGCTATATTACCGACCTGAACGAGTCCAAGGCCCTCAATCGCAGTCAAGAACCTTGTATTGTGATTTCTGCTTCGGGCATGCTAGAGGCAGGTCGTATCAAACACCATGTATCGAACCATATAGACGACCCTAGCACCACGATATTGATTGTGGGATATTGTACCCCAAGTTCGCTAGGAGCACGCATACAAGACCCTAATCTGAGGTATGTGAGTATATTTGGATATGACCACCGTATTCGTGCACAAGTGACCAAGCTAGAAGGATTCTCAGGACATGGCGACTACAACGAGTTGATAAACTATTTTAGTGCTAGTCAAGACGTGACACAGATACGTAAGACCTTTATCGTACACGGCGAGAGTGCTGCCCAAGACGCGTTTAAGGATCACTTATACGAGGCAGGTTTTCGCGGAATAGAGATACCCGAGAAAGGGTATAGTGTGGAGTTGTAGGAAGTGAAGGTTATTCTATTTCGCTAAGCTCTAGCCAACGTAATTCGGCTTCGTCAAGTAGAGTTAGAACCTCTTGGTATCGTTTAGAGGCGGTAGCTATCTCATCTGCTGAGCTAGATCCTCCTGATAGGAGAGTTTCTAGTTGAGTTTTCTCCTCCTCTAGCTGAGGAAGACGAAGTTCTAGTTCCTCTAGTTCTTTCTTCTCCTTGAAGGTTAGGCGACGTTTTTGTTCGGTTTTAACTTTCTCTGACTTAACTACTTGAGCGATCGGTTTTGAATCTTGGATCTTGCTTCTTTGTTCCTCTCTATATTGGGTATAGTTACCAGGGAAATCTTGTACATTACCCTCACCATGGAAGACAAAAATATGATCTACCACCTTATCCATAAAATAGCGGTCGTGGCTGATGACAATCAGACAACCACGGAAACTCTTGAGATACTGCTCAAGAACATTGAGTGTAGGAATATCTAAGTCGTTGGTAGGCTCATCAAGAATCAAGAAGTTAGGACTACGCATCAGCACCGTACATAGGTGTAGGCGTTGACGTTCGCCACCCGAGAGTTTACCCACAAAATCATACTGCTGACTAGGCGAAAACAGGAACATCTGGAGGAACTGGCTAGCTGTCATCTTCTCTCCTCCTCCAAGATCTACCACCTCGGCTATATCTCGCACAATATCAATTACTTTCTTTCCTTCATCAAACTTCAAACCAGTCTGTGCATAGTAGCCAAAACGTACTGTAGAACCAATATCCCAAGTACCCGAATCAGCAGGAACTTCGCCCAAGAGCAGTTTGATAAAAGTAGATTTGCCAGTACCATTATTGCCAATGATACCTAGTTTTTCATAGCGAGAGAATACATAATTAAAGTCCTTGAGAATGACCTTGTTCTCGCCCGTAGAAGGTGAAATGAATGACTTAGAGACATTCTTGGCTTCAAAGATCTTGTTGCCTATATAACCCGATTTGACTGATAGTTTGATATCAGCCTCTTGGTGTTGCTGTTTGGCTTTCTTCTCAATCTCGTAGAAGTTATCTATACGGTACTGTGCTTTGTGTGCACGAGCTTGAGGCATACGTCGCATCCAATCCAGTTCGGTGCGATAGAGGTTGCGATATTTCTCTATCTCGGCATTCTGCGCGTCAATACGTTCAGCACGTTTCTCTACGTAGTAGGCATAATTGCCGTGATAAGTATAGAGTGTATTTTGATCTAGTTCGAAGATATCGGTACACACACGATCCAAGAAATAGCGGTCGTGAGTAACCATAAGGATAGTGAGTGGTTTCTCACCACGTGAGGTGCGGTTATTGAGATACTCTTCTAGCCAAACAACCGTCTCTAGGTCAAGGTGGTTGGTAGGCTCATCTAATAGAATCAGATCAGGCTCATCGGAGAGCACATGCTCTAGGAGAAGTTTCTTCTGCTGACCTCCACTAAGTTTCTGAAAATCCTCTAGAGGAATAGCCTTATCACCCAATAGCCTCATCGCCTCATCACCTTGTATCTTTTGGGGCAAATACTTGACTTTAAGATCATTACGCCATGTTATCTTACCGCTATCGTAGTCCGTCTTACCCATGAGAATATCCATGAGTGTGCTCTTACCAATACCATTACGTGCGATAAGAGCAATACGCTGTCCTTTGTTGACGGCGAAACTGATATTGGAGAACAACAACTTAGAACCCACCGATTTGGTCAGTTCTTCTACCAAGAGATATGGAGTTGGTTTGTTCATTTTTACGTCTAGGCATCAGAGATGCGGTGAAGGCTTCGCGGTGAAAGGGTGAAGGGGTGAAAGGGTGAAGGGGTGAAGGCTTCGCGGTGAAGGGGTGAAGGCTTCGCGGTGAAAGGGTGAAAGGGTGAAAGGGCCGACATTAACCGATACTCACCGACATTAACCGACATTAACCGATATTAACCGATACTCACCGACATTCACCGATTATTTATCCTCAGGTAATGTCAGGGTATAAAGTATCGCCTCGTTTTGGCGGAGGGCATTTCGTTTCTTTTGACCTGCGGCATAGAGGAAGGTCTCGATTGTTACTACTCGACCATTGACATGATCAAGACGTGTGTGGCTAACATACGGACCACCCATAGCTTCGCCATTCATGATCTTCCATAAGCCACGTACCTCATATGCTTGGGCACTATCTTGCACGAGAATAGTACGCAATTGTGGTGGCATGATCTTATACTCAGTACCCATGAATGAACCTTCTACGCTACCGGTAATCAGTTTAGAAAGAACGGCATCACGTTTTGCATTGAGTTTGTCCGCTGTAAAAGCCTTGACGTCCGTGTAAGGATAAGTATATACAATCACATCACGACGCATAGGACCTTTGTTATTGCAGCACCAAAGTACTTTGGTATCTTCGCTAAGGAGTGTATCCATCACGACAATATAGTCACTAGGAAGGAGCAGATCATATCCTTGAGATTGTAGGATAGTGCGTGCGTCTTTGTTGGTGCCAGCACGATAGAACTTGATTTGACGGGTAATCTCTTGATTAACAAACCATTCGCGTATACCCTCGCCATTTTCTAGCCAATAGGTTACAAATTCCTCTTGGGATGGTGCTTGTATACGACAGATAGCTTGAGGAGTAGACCAATGGTCGGTAGAAACCTTGACCTTAAGTTGGGTATAACGTTGTGAATCAATATCTACGATAAGGATATTTCGGGTTGGTTTGAACATATCGTCAAACTGCGCAGGATTAACTTGCATCACACGAAAATATGATTCCATCTGCGGCATACAAGGCATATCGGCTCCCATAATAGCCTTAACCATATCATAGGTAGTGGTAACAGGTTCTGCGTAGCCAGATGCCTCGTTGACAATAGATTTAGCAGCTATAGCATTGAGTTGGTCTTGAGTAAGGACATCTTTGTTCATCACCACTAGACATTCGTAGATCGAACCTGTAGCAGAAGTGAGCGTATGACCTGTGTTTTTACTACAAGAAACCCAAGCAAATGTCACAACAATAGATACTGCAATAACAAAAAACTTCTTCATGATAGTATAGTTGATAGTTAATAATTGATAGTTAATATTTAGAGGCGGTTTATGAATTCGGGATCTAAGTACTCTTGCTCTATGGCATCAATAGCAAGCAAATCTTCCTGCGAGAACTCTATCTGCTCCTCACTCCAATACTGCTGCACAGCCTCAGCCAAGGCACTAGTAGAATCAATGGTAGTAGCTTCAATATCGCGGATATTGATTACTCGTTGGCGCACCGACTCTACGCCATGCTTGGCGAGTTTCTCCTCAGAAGGTGTGATAGCCTGTTGCAAGACCGAATAGTCCACATTATATAATAAGGTGCCATGCACAATCGTGGCTGTAGGCAAGGCAAAACATGCATTACCAGAGACCTTGTGCGGACCAATCATAATATCATTATGCGTGGACTTGACCGCATCATAACCCAAGTGGCGCAAGAAATCGGACATACGATCGAGGTAGTGCTGAAAAACTTGTTCGCTGTGCGTAGAGCGAGCGATATAACTCACCATCAGATTACCCGCATCTGCATAGACACATCCTCCCCCACTCTTGCGACGATAAACGGCAATATTGTGCTCCTGACAGTAGGCCGTATTCACCTCGTTGTGCAAGACCTGGTGGCGACCAATGATGACAGTAGGGTCCACAATCCAAACAAAAAGAATACCATCTTGATCATCGCTAGGCAACAAACGATCGATATGTTTGGCCACATACTCCTCTGCCGCCAAGTACCAGACAAGGCGTTTGTTGAGCGGTGTATGTAGGAAGAGAGTGGACATTTCTAGGCGAGAGGCGAGAGACAAAGGGAAATCCTCCGAAGTATAACTAGCAGGGAGTGGACGGCAGTTGTAGGTAGAAGCCATGGTCTCACCATAGGCACCTGCGCTGCGAATGGCTACAATATCTCCTCTTTTGGTGGGTGGTAGCAAAACATCCTTATCAAACACATCACTCGACTCGCAGATAGGACCTACCACATCATATACTTGAAAATCAGCAGATTGAGAAGTTAGGTTTTGTACCTGATGGTGCGCTTGATAGAGGGCAGGACGAATAAGTTCGGTCATACCCGCATCGATGATAGCAAATTGCTTAGTAGCAGCTTGTTTGACATACAAAACACGTGCTACGAGAGTGCCACATTGCGCCACCACAGAGCGACCTAACTCAAAATGTACAGACTGTCCTTCGCGCAAATGGAGATTGTTGGCGAAGATATTGAAATAGGTTTGGAAATCAGGGATTGGATGCTTATCTGGATCGTGGTAATCAATACCCAAGCCACCACCTACATTGATGACAGATGGATAAATGCCTTCCTCGTTGAGATGATCTTGGATATCGTTCACGCGCTCGCAGAGATCGAGATAGTCTTGCATATTAGTAATCTGACTACCGATATGGAAATGCAGACCGAGGAATTGGATATGGCTGAGAGATTGGGCAAGTTCAATGACATGTAGCATATCTCCGAGTGCAATACCAAACTTATTCTCCGCTTTGCCTGTAACGATATTGGCATGGGTATGCGCCTCTACATCGGGATTGATACGCAAACAAACATTAGCTACTTTGCCCACCTGTTGTGCCAACTCGTTGATAACCTCTAGTTCAGGAATACTCTCTACGTTGAAGCAGAAGATACCGTGATGAAGTGCCAAAAGGATTTCTTCGTCGCTCTTGCCAACTCCCGCATACACAATCTTAGAAGCGTCAAAACCATTGTCTATGCCCACTTGCACCTCGCCACCACTCACACAGTCCACACCTAGACCCGCTTGCTGAATCAGGCGTAGGAGTTTGGGATTAGCATTTGCTTTGAGGGCATAATGCACATGGAAATGTGGATATTGTGCCACCTCTTGCTTAATGACATCTAGTGTCTGTTGAAGCAAGCGAGTATCGTAGTAGTAAAACGGCGTACGTGGGAGCATATTATTATATCGGTTAATATCGGTTAATATCGGTGAATATCGGTGAGTGTCGGTGAGTGTCGGTGAATATCGGTTAATATCGGTGAATGTCGGTGTTTATTCGGTTCTCAATGAATGTAATTTATTTATCATCGTCGCTACTCTAAAAATGAGTGTGTTTATGGAATTATAGCTATCTTTAGAAATATAACCCAAATCTGTAGAAATGTCCAATAGACATTGCACCTCCATCAGAGAACCATATGCTATTTCTAAAAAATGTTTTTGTTCTTTTTTAGATGTTCTTCCCATACCTTCTGCAATATTAGCTGGAACCGAGATAACCGCACGGCGAATTTGATCACATAAAGCATATTTCTCTTCGGAAGGATATTCCTTCAACAAAACATATACTTGTTGAACCAACTCTTTCGCTACTTTATAAACATCTAGTTTTTGATAGTTATATTCCATTTTCGTTCTTTTTAATGTCAGTTAATGTCGGTGAGTGACGGTGAATGTCGGTGAATATCGGTTAATATCGGTGAATATCGGTGAGTGTCGGTGAATGGCGGCGAGTGTCGGTGAGTGTTGCCCTTTCACCCCTTCACCCTTTCACCCATTCACCGCGAAGCTTTCACCCTTTCACCCATTCACCGCGAAGCCTTCACCCTTTCACCGCGACTACGTCGCCTTCACCGCTGCGAAGCAGCCTTCACCGATTATTTAAACAAATAATCACTCAGTGATCGCAGAGCGCGTTGTTTGTCGGATGCGGAGATGAGGAAGGAGATATTGTGGTTGCTTCCGCCATAGGAAATCATACGCACAGGGATATCCTTCAAGGCTTGTGCGGCAATAGACTCAAAGCCCACATTGCGCCAGTCCAAATCACCTACAACGCAGATGATACACATATTATCGTCCACCTCTACAACACCAAACTTCTTGAGTTCGTTGAGGATTGGAATGAGATTGGTGCGATCATCAATAGACATAGAAACTCCGACCTCAGAGGTGCAGATCATGTCAATACTGGTTTTGTATTTCTCAAACACCTCAAACACACGGCGCAAGAAACCATACGCCAAAAGCATACGAGTAGAGGTGATATTGATAGCAATAATATTATCCTTAGCTGCTACCGCTTTGATCTTGCGGTGCTCGGTGATATTGCTAATAGTGGTACCAGGAGCAGTAGGATCCATGGTGTTGAGCAAACGCACAGGGATATTGGCATATTGCGCTGGTTGGATACAAGTAGGGTGAAGGATCTTAGCTCCAAAATATGCCAACTCCGCTGCCTCTACGAAATGCAAATGACTCACAGGAGTGGTATTCTCCACAAAACGAGGATCGTTGTTGTGCATACCGTCAATATCGGTCCAGATCTGAATCTCAGAAGCACCAATAGCCGCACCTAGGAGCGAAGCGGTATAGTCGCTACCACCACGTTGGAGGTTGTCCACCTCGCCATCTATATTAAGGCAAATAAAGCCCTGGGTAATATAGAGTTCTTTACCTGCGTTAGCAGCAAGGATGGCTTCTGCATGCTCCTTGATATACTTGAGGTCTGGTTCCTTATCCGCATTGGTGCGCATGAAGTCCAAAGCAGGAAGGAGTTGGACATTATGACCTTGCTCAAGAAGGTAATTGGTAACCATATTGGTAGAGAGCATCTCACCTTGGGCCACGATAATACGCTCCTCACGAGAGGTGAAGTCGGTCTTAGCGCAAGAACGGATACGGTCAAAGATCTCTCCTACAACCTTGGTGGTCAATGCCTTGTATTCATCGGTAGAATAGAGTTCGGCAATATGACCGAGGTATTTGTCTTGAAGCTTATTGATGCAAGTGAGAGCACCTTCGAGGTTTTGTTTGTAGAGGTAGTCAGAGATCTCAATGAGGCTATTGGTTGTACCTGACATAGCAGAAAGTACAACGAGGTTTTGCTCACCATCGGTGATGAGTTTGACTACATCTTTCATACGTTGTGGCGTACCAACTGAGGTGCCACCAAATTTCATTACTTTCATATATTTGATCACTTCGTTTTAGACCGGCTACGCCTGAGAGACCGGGCTAAGGCCCTGAGAGACCACTGCGTTGAGAGACCGGGCTAAAGCCCTGAGAGATCCATTGTCCCTCAATGAGCGAAGCGAATGATCACTCAGAGAGCAAAGCGAACGGTCTAACAGTGAAACGGTCACTCAGCGACAGAGTCGCGGTCTATGATTTATAATCCTTTGCCAATCCGCCTTGTGCGGTTTCTTTATAGAGGGATGGTAGGTCATGACCTGTTTCCTTCATTACCTCCACTACCCTATCAAAAGATACACGGTGGGAGCCGTCCGAGAAAGCAGCATAGGTATTACTATCCAACGCACGTGCTGCCGCAAAGGCATTGCGTTCGATACAAGGAATCTGTACGAGTCCACATACAGGATCGCAAGTCATACCTAAGTGGTGTTCCAGACCCATCTCTGCGGCATACTCTATTTGCGCCAATGTGCCGCCAAAGAGTTGATTAACAGCGGCAGAAGCCATCGCACATGCGACACCTACCTCGCCTTGGCAACCAACCTCTGCACCAGAGATAGAGGCGTTCTCTTTCACTACATTGCCAATCAATCCAGCTGTAGCAAGGGCGTGAAGGATACGGGTCTCTGAGAAATCACGCGAACGCCACGTGTGGTACAACACAGCAGGCAAAACGCCACAAGAACCACAAGTAGGAGCGGTAACAATCTTGCCACCAGAGGCGTTCTCTTCGCTCACCGCTAGCGCATAGGAGAAGACCAAACCGCGGGTGCGGAGGTTGTCCTTATAAGCAGCCACTTTAATGTAGTAACTAGCAGCTTTGCGGCGCAAGTGCAATGGACCAGGAAGAACACCTTCGTGATCCAAGCCACGCTCTACTGCTTCACGCATGACTTGCCAAACCTCACGCAGATAATCCCAAATCTCTTTGCCCTCGTAATGCTCTACATACTCCCAATAGTCCCAGCCTTGACTATCGCAGTACTCCTTGATGTCTGAAAGGCGAGTGAGGGGATAAATGTCAGTTGAGAGTTGAGAGTTGAGAGTTGAGAGTAGAGAGTCTTTGTTCTTGGTTCCTAGTTCTTGGTTCTCTTCGGCGAGAGCGCCACCGCCTACGGAATAGACGGTCCATTCATCGAGGAGATTATTTTGGTTATCCCATGCACAAAAACGCATGCCATTAGGATGGAAAGGAAGAAACTCCTCATGCCATACGATTTCGACCGCAGGAATCACATCGATGATAGCGGCATCGGTCAAGTGGCCTTTGCCCGTAGCAGAGAGACTACCATAGAGATGTGCTTGATAACGAGCAGCATCAGGGTGAGCTGCAAGAAAGATCTCAGCAGCCTTGCGTGGACCCATGGTGTGGCTAGAACTAGGTCCGTAGCCAATGCGGAATATTTCGCGAATAGATTTCATATCTTACCTTATTTATTTGAAAATAAATAAAAAACGTGCAAAGGTACAACAAAAAATGCACATACGCAAGCAAGAGAGCAATTTTATAAGAAAATAATAGATGTCAATCTATTTATACGGTATTCATCACTCATTCAAGCTTAGCTTGAAAATGAGATGATGGGTAGCGGATAATTAAGGCGAAGCCTATTTTCTTATAAAATTGCGAGCGAACTGAAGTATGGGCTGCATTGAGCGAACGTAGCTACGGTGGAATTGGCGTAACCAAGGCAGTGTCCGAAAGTACAACTTTTTTTTGAAATATGCAAACATTACTGTCCCATTAAAATCAAAAAATATTTTGTCAAATTATAGGTAATCAATCGTTTATGATGATTTTTCGAGCAAACCGATTTTATTTTACAATTTACTGATAGTAGGATAATTTTGGTTAATTTACTGTAATTTACTACAATTTTGGTAGTGATAGATCCTATTTTCGATAATTTTCGGTCTAATTTTGAATAATTTTTGTTTTTTATAAATGTTCCTAGTTTTTATGGGACACTAGTGATATGCAAATTAAATGAATGATATTTGAGAGAGCTATTTATAGAAGCGTGCTAAAGATGGTTGCACAGATGTTTTTCATGTGCTCTTTGTCGCCAATGATTGCTCGCAAGGCTGTTAGTCCTTCTACGTTTCGTTTTGAGTGTAGCCATAGTCGCATATATCCGCCTTCGGCATATTTCTCTAGCATGTGCTGGTATGCTCGTTCGAAGTGCCATTCGAAATCCGCTTCGGGATGTTGCTTCATACCAAACTGTAATGCGCGCCTTAGAATGGTTTCGGGATCAATATGTCGGTCTGCTTCTGCCACTATGGCTCCATAAATGGTGCGTGGAGCATTTTTGCTGCTAGCACGATGATCTTCCACCGCATCACGCATGATGAGCAATTGCTCCGTGGTGAAGAACTGTGGTAATACAGGGTCTGCCATCAGTATTTCGCCCGAATGAATATGATGTAGTGG
>JAZQSZ010000175.1:0-3442 GCA_045630365.1 Paludibacteraceae bacterium
AAAAGCAATATGAGACATCCTATGTAGCACCAAGCATATACCTGCTCTTTGGGAACGACGTGACTGATTGGTTGAACCTATGCTACAACGTAGGACTTGAGTGGAACGGCGTGGATGCTACACCTAGCACTTTCGTTGCACTATGTTTAGGATTTGCTATGGGTGAGCAATGGGGAGCATTTGTAGAGAGTTATAACTACTTTACTCGCCTAAGCACAGGCACTGAGGCAGAGTGGAATCTGGATGCAGGTTTCACCTATATGCCACACCACCGCGTGCAACTAGATGTATACGCATCTATCAACTGCCAAGACCCTGCAATGTACTCCAATGTGGGACTAGGAGTAGCGTGGCTGATTAATCCTAAATAGTAAACATACACAAATATCTATGCGATACGAATTTATATCTTCGGCCGCAGCTATGGCAGCAAATGGTAATCTGAGTGAGATTACCCCATGGCGACTAATCATTGATACAGATGAACAGACCATCACAGTAAGCAAACGAAACAGATTTCTCATCGGAACAGATGAGGAGACCTTGGCATTTCGTTTTATTCGTAGAGTAGAAATCAATGAACACCTGATAGGGGCAGACATCACTATCCAAGCTGTAGGTGGGAAACTAACTGCTCGTTCCATGGCTAAAAGCGACTGTCGTCGCATCAAACAAATCCTTATGGATCAAAATAATAAAAGTAATACGAAGAGTATTATATTTTCATAAAACTATTATCTAAATGAACTCAAAAATTCAAACATTCAAGCAAGAACTCAACCGAGTTTTTGATGACAACCTACGCACCAAACAATGGCAGAACTATGTAGACTATGCCATCATTGGCTTTATAGTACTATCAACCATAGAGGTATTCCTATCTACTTATGACGGTATTGTAGAGCGATATGGTAAATGGCTACACGCCATCGACTACATCACCACCGCATTCTTCACCATTGAGGTCACACTTCGTATTTGGTGCGCAGACTTACTCGATCCTAAATACAAAGGATTCTGGGGACGTGTGCGCTATTGTTTCTCATTCTACGGACTAATTGACATTCTCTCTACCTATCCATTTTATTTGCACTTCTTTATGCCGATCCCATATGTGGCACTCAAGGCATTGCGTATCGCACGTCTGTTGCGTATCTTCCGCTATATGAAGGCATTTAGCATTCTATCCCGAGCATTCTCCGCTAAGAAGCAAGAGATGGTGGTTTCACTCCAATTCTTAACCATCGTTACACTGATTCTATCATTCGTTCTCTTCTTCGTAGAGCATGCCGCACAACCTGAGGTATACGACAACGGTTGGACATCCGTGGTATGGGCATTTGCACAGTATATTGGCGACCCAGGCGGTTTTGCAGACACACCTCCTATCACTTTCACAGGACGAATCATTGCCTGCATCATCGGTATCCTCGGTATTGCTATCTTCGCCGTACCTGCAGGTTTGATTGGCTCTGCTTTTACTGAAATAATGGAAAAAGATGAGAAGAAAGAGAAGATAGAAGGATGGATTAATAGTATTGTACATTCATTCAAGTTCTTAAAAGACCAACAACATACAGATTTATTCTATGTTCCTCGCTATCTTCCATTAGATAGAATCATTACACGGAAATTTATTACTCAAGAGCAAATTATAGAAGCAGTTAAAGCATCTGACTGCTTGCATATATTCAACTTACAAGATGTGGTTAATGAAAACGATAATCCACAAAGTAATGTTGTTCTTATCAATTTCAAAAAAAACAGACCTTATGGATGCTGCATAGATAGAGGCTCACGCATCACGATTGTAAGTACCTCGGGATCTACAGAGCCTACTACTAGTTGGTTCGCATATCATATTGCAAAATTAGGTAATTTCAACTATGTTGCTAAAGAGATTGAAACCAATCCTAATAATCCAACGACATACTACAATATTCTAGACGTAAATGATTGTCCCAATCTTTCTCTCTTCCTAGAGGATATAAATCGCCTATCCGCGCGTGAAAACAGTTGGGTCATTCCTGTATTAGAGGCCACTGGACTCAAATCACGACCAGAACAAATTCATTTCTGTTATAATACAACCAAAGGTGATACATCGTATAACGATCCTAAAAGTAAAATCACGGATTATCAAACATTTGACAAATTATACCAAACACTTTCAACAAATTTAGAGGAGAAATACGGATACAAATCTGATAAAAACATATGGTATGCAATAGCTAACACTAACATTGCAAACTTTTTAAAAGCTACCAACATTTTTACATTTAGAGTAGAAGCATATGTTTGGGTATTTGACAATAGATTCTTATCCATAACCAAAACTATTGCCGATATACTACATGCCATACTGGAGCCAGAGAAACCTCTCGTTACTCCTCCGGAGATGCTCAAGCGTCCTAAAGGACATGACTTTGGTATGGATGATTATGTTGATTAAGTATGCGTATCCTTATCACCAGTTTTGAACCTTTTGGTGGTGCTCTCACCAATATCACACAGGATGTACTCTCCGCCTTGCCCTGCAATATAGGCAAGGCGGAAGTTATAAAACACTGCCTACCTGTGAGTTTTCAGCGCGCACCTATCGCTCTGAGAGAACTAATCTCAGCACACCAACCCGATACCATTCTACTACTCGGGCAATGTCCAGCTGGCGAAAACATACGATTGGAACGATTTGCACTGAATATGATGGATAGTCAGAAAGCAGACAATGATGACTATTGCCCATCGGAAGAAACCATCTATCCCGATGCACCATTGGCATATCGCACAGCTTTCCACATAAAAACAATAGCAAATCATCTACAAGAAGAGCAACTACCCGTCGCTATATCCAATTCGGCCGGTCTATACGTCTGCAACCGCGTTTACTACGAGGCACTGCATCTGCAGCAAAAAGCGATATTCATACACATACCTAGAGACTTTACAACTCAGGTGGCTGCAAACATCATCACTGCTATCGCGATAGGAAAGTTCTAACCACAGCATGCTGTTGTCCTAAAGCACCCATGTTGTTGTTCTAACGATTAGAACCTTAAAAACCTTTAAAACTTTTAGAACAGCTCGCCTGCGAGCAATTCCCTTAATTATGTGCCCAACCTAGGGCAAACACACTGGCCCGACAACCTCTAATTGGGGTCAACTGACGCATACAAGATAGCATCGTAGCACCAGATGTAATCACATCGTCCACCAACAAAATATGCTTATCCTTCCACTCCTCGGGATAACGAATAGCAAACAAGTCATCCGTATTCGCCAAACGCCTATCAAAACTAGACTGTGCTTGATGCGCATTATTACGTACACGGTACAAATGCTCCGTATCTATCGGAATACCCAGCACCTTACTCATCCCTCGGCAGATCCACTCCGCTTGATTAAACCCACGCTCGCGCAATCGACGAGGATGCAAAGGAAC
>JAZQSZ010000176.1:0-2552 GCA_045630365.1 Paludibacteraceae bacterium
CTTGGTCTCCGACTTGTGCCTTTTTATTATCTAAATGTCCACCTATTTTTAATTCTATAAGGTAGTTCATACCTGTCTCTTCATCTTTGAGATAATAATCACTTTCATGACGCTTACTATGAGCAGAACCATCAGATTTCATATTAATTATATTCTTGTAGTCAGATATACTTGGTTTAATATGATTTACACCTCTTGTGTTTTTATATCTTTCTAACAATTCTGCAATATACGCTGTCTGTTCTTGATAAATATTACCCTCAACATGACGACTAACTGTATAATGCAACGAAGCAATATTGATTGCCATTTTCTCAAGCATATTACCAAGACTACTATCCAAAGAACGTGCTAGGGCTGAATAATATTGAATATCAGCACCTAAAGCCGCAATAAATACGTTGTGAATTTTCATATTTATTGTTCCATCTTCATCATCTACTTCAGAGAGATGTCTATCAGAAAAGCCAGACGCATATGCGGCAACAGCACTCCTTACTACAGCACGGATAGCTGCTTCGTTATTGACACTGGTTTTCTCTTCAAATAATGATTTTTGAATTGTATTCATAATAACTTGATATTTTAAAAGTATTTAAATCTTATAAAAAAGCGCAGGTTGTCAGCCGCCATAACGTGGCTATCGTTGGCACTCCGCCATCAAGATACGACTAACAACCCGCACGACAATGCGAGCAGTTGCCGCGTCATATCTTGAATCATTATATCGAGTGCCTATTTCGTTATGATGATATGCGCAAACTGCAAAAAAATCTCAATTCACTTTAGGTTCTACCTAAATCGGCGCAAAGATACAAAAAAAATCCGACATTTGGAAATTTTGTGTAACAATTTTGCAAAAATAGTCAAATTCTTAATGAATTTGGGCTAATTCTCGGTATTTGGCGCTTCAAATGGCGGATTTTCCTCCCCATCCTTTGCGCCCAGCCCAACCATAAGCCAGTGCCGCATTAAACACAACCGTCGTTGCAAATGACCTAATTCCTTTTCAACTTCGTTTAAACTTACGATGACCTCACTTAGGTCACGCGGAAGCTCCTCTACTCTACTTCGAGAAACCTCATCAAAATTTTTTTGCCATAAATTTTATGCTTTCGTTTGTGAAAGCGGGGGCAAAATTAAACATTCAAGCGGTCAGTTCGTGTCCGCCTGAATAAAAAAATGCAAAAAAAGTGTAATTTTCTTACAAAACCCCCGAGAAGTTATAAGAAATAGTCGTTTTAGGGAACTTCTCGCACCCGATATAGAGGGTATCAAAGGCATCCGTACCGTCGGTGCGGTGCTGCAAGAGATCCTCCTCCGTCTCTGCCAGTTTTTCCCCACCCTTGTCCTTGCGGAAGACATTGCGACCGCGTGTCACGCCAGCCGTCTGGATGGCAAGGATAAGGTCATCGTTGTTCTGACGATTGAAAAACGGCATCAATCGCTGCTTGCCAGCGAAGCCCTGGTTGATAAGCAAGTACTTTTCATCGTGTCGCATAGGATTACCCATATAGACCGACTCAACTGTCCAACCATAGCGCTCAAACTCATGGCAAACGACCCAATGGAAATCCTGTGTATTAACGGCATAGTTAGAACCAAGTGCGGTAGTATCGTAATAATAGATAATCGTCTTATTACGATGGTTCATATAGTAACGGCAGAAATCCTCGATGAGTGCTGGTATCTTCCGCTCAAACTTGGTGTAAAAGGATTTGATAACATTGAGGCGTTTACCCGTGGGCTGCCCTGCAACTATCCAGTTGATATTGGCGTTATAATCCATACCAATGCAAATGGGCGCATCAGGGTTAACATCCTTGTCAGCGCGTGAATCCAATGCACTGGGGTTGTAGTCCCAACCCAAACTATCGAGGTAATCAAAGTCCGAGGCGTTGTACTTGTGCATCTCTTTCATCGAGGAATAGAAGCCGTCTTTGGCTATTCCGAGGCGCTGACAAAGAATAGATGTCTGGAATGTCTTAGGCGTAAGATCGCGCTTCATCTGCTTGATATAGTTCTCGCCAAGCAGTTGCAGGTTCTCAATGGATGAGTACTCCTTGTAGTACACAGCCACCGAGCGCATTTGGTTGAGTTGTCTATCGAGCCTGCGAATTGTCTTGCGCAAGTAAGCAGGCGGTTGTTCGCCCTTGGCATTCGCCTCACGAACCTTCTGCTTGAGCCGCCATATCTCATACACGGTGGCCTCAATGGTGGCGATGAGTTCGACATCCATCTTGTCCTTATAGTGCAAGAACCACGAACCTGCCTTGGTTTGTGGCATATCCGACAAGATCATAACGGCATGATTATAGGAGTGCTTGCCAAAGAAGGACTTGATGCCACCATTAGCTGGGAGGGTTTCATCCTTTAGTTTTTCGTAGTCGATAAACTTCGCCTCATCCACCAATAGCCATGATAGTGTGAGTGAGTTGGATGAACCCGGACGGTCTTGAGATATGATGACGGCACGAGAGCCATTGTAGAACGATATGACATGCTCATATTCGGCTGGTTCGATGATGGCTTCCTTGAATGACTTGGGCGGC
>JAZQSZ010000177.1:0-7313 GCA_045630365.1 Paludibacteraceae bacterium
GGTGTGATCGGTTCTGCAGTTGCTGCTGGTATCCTGCTCACCATGCTTGGATAAGTTTAGTTTGTATAAACTATAAAAAAGAGAGTCGCCATTCAGCGACTCTCTTTTTATGTCTTATAAATTCCTACTCAATCCTACTCCACACTCTTACTCTTCTGCCAGATGATGGCGTCGCCTTCTAGTGTCCATTCTCTGAGCACAGAAGAAGGTGTATAACCCATCTGCTCATAAATGTGCGAGCATGGGGTGTTGTGTACGCTAATAATAGCATAGAGCATACGCAGATGCAAGAAACCAAACGCGTAGTCCTCTAATAATTGTCCCGCTTGCTTCCCGACTCCCTTACCACGAGCATCAGGCGCAATATACATACCTATTGCCGCTTTGCGGTTGCGAGCATCAAAATCAAAGAGGTCAATGCAACCCAAGATGCTAGGCGAGAGTTGAGTAGTATTGAGTAGCCGTTGAGTAGCATCGTTGTCTTCGATGATTAAACGAAGTTGACCATCACGGTAGATGTCGCCTGTGGTGTTCTCAATATACTGGTGCAAGTCGTGACGGGAGAGCGGATTATGCGTATCCGAATCTGCCCACATAGTCACATCGTTCTCCCATTGATAAAGAAATGGCAGATCAGAAGGTTCTATTTTGCGCAGTCTCATTTGGTAGAATATCTCCTTGCGCTTAACGCGCAGAAATCTAAATCAATCTTATTTTCAACGACTATGATTTTATTACCACCGCTCCTTCGCACGCTCGTCGCTGAATCTTATACAAATGATAAACTATTCTTTTATAGTTATCCAAAGAGGCCAAAGAGACCTTTTTTGCGTTGTGGCTCTTCGTGGGTAGTACCTACAGATGCAGGTTTGAAACAATTGCCCGAATGAATCATCTGATAAATCACTCCCCAATCAGGAATACCACCTAGGTTGCGATCATCGATAAAAAGATCGGCCTCTAATTTGCGGGCACGCACAATATCGGAAGTCTCCTCTGGGAAATTGGAATTAACCGCATAGAACTCCAATCCACGAGAAGCACAGTAGTCAATTGCCTCTTGCAACAACTCTCCCTCACGACATGTCCAGAGGATAAGTTGGTGATGGTCTTCTTGTTGAAGTCTCTTCAAAGTATCAATCGCAAATGGAATTGGTTTACCAATTTGTGGATATGCGTGGGTGACGATTGTTCCGTCAAAATCAACTGCAATAGTCATGGAGTTTTGTGAATTAGATTCACAAAACGACCGCTACGCTGTTAGACCGCCTACGGCTGCTAGACACCGAAACAGAAGTTTTGTGAAAAGTTATGTATTATTAATAATTTTCTTGATCGGGTTGTTGGGGTTGGAGTTCGAGTTGCATCTTGCGCTCAGATGGTTTGGTAAAATACCAACCTATAGCAGATACCGCTGTTACCCATAACATAGATTGGTATCCACCCATCAGATAGAAAGCAGCGATACCCCAAATCATGGTATTGCTAACCAACAAGATACGCCATGTAGCGGCTTTCTTATAGCCATTGTATTGGGCAGTTTCATCCGTGAGTTGCGCCAATTTAGCACATTGGCGTTTGCACAGATACAGACCCGCAGGAATAGTCAGCAAGGCGTCAAAAATGACAATATACTGCAGCACTTGCCCCAAAGTACTCATTGAATCAATGGGTAAGACAATATCCTTCATGATCATGAAATAAGATGCAGTTCCTGATAGAAGTGTAAGAATCAGAACACCGTAGTAGTACAAGTTGAGAGATTTGATGATTTTTTCCATTATAATTTAAATTCTATTCGGTTAACGATGGAACGACCTAGGGTAATTTCATCGGTATATTCAATTTCGTTGCCAATAGCTACTCCGCGGGCGATTTGAGAGATTTTGAGTGGAGGAGTATTGAGTAGTGTGGAGGAGTGTTGAGTAGTGTTGTCCACTCGGAGGTTTTGCAATCTTTTGTAGATATAGAAGTTGGTGGTATCGCCTTCCATCGTAGTTGGAAGGGCTAGGATAACTTCTTGAATATCATCGTTTTTCACGCGCTCCACCAATGAGTTGATCTCTATATCCGATGGACCCACTCCGTCCATGGGCGAGATAATACCACCTAAGACATGATACACGCCGTTGTACTGTCCCGTATTCTCAATCGACATCACATCTTGCACATTCTCCACCACACAAACCGTTTGTTTGTCACGCGAATGAGAGCGACATATTGGACAAATATCCTGATCCGAGATTGTATGACACACCTGACAGTACTTGACGTCCTGTTTGAGTTTGGATAGTGCACCCGTAAATGCCTCCACATCCTTATCACTCTGTCGAAGCAAATGGAGCACCAAGCGCAGAGCAGTCTTGCGCCCTACTCCCGGCAGAGAAGCCATCTGCTCCACGGCATCGCTCAACAATATGGAAGGGTAGTTGTTCAAAATAGTTAATAGTTAATAATTAATAGTTAATATTTTGCGAGGGGATTATTTCTTTTTTGCCCAACGAGCGGGGAGGAGGCGGTATGGATACTTCTCACGCATATTATCGGCATTCGGGCAATCAAAACGGTGGATTCGAATACCTTTCATAATACTGATAAACGCGAAGATAGGGTCGCCTGGCTGCGGATTGCAACAAGTGGCAAGGTTATACTCCACACTCTTCACATCAATATCCACCTCGAGTGCCAATGCCTCTTGCGTCTCTTTAGGCACATATGGTATATTCTCACGCATGTCATGGCGTGGCTCATCCATCATCATGAATACCTCTTTAATGCGCGATAGATCCTCTTTGCCTAGCGCAATGGATTGGTAGAGGTCATTGGTTATTTTATACCCCAGTTTGAGGGCTAGACGAGAGATATCTCCTTCGGTATAATCCAGTTTCCAGTTTTTGAAACGGCGCTCTAGTAACTCGCGTCCTTCGGCAGCATTGCGGTACTCCACTTCCTTGAGGGCTTGGCGAATTTTGTTTTTGGCTTTGCTCGTCACCACCACATTGAGCCAATCGGCAGTAGGGCGTTGGTTAGGCGCAGTCATAATCTCCACTTGATCACCGTTCTGGAGTTTCTGTCGAATACTCACATTCTGATTGCGGATACGTCCTCCTACACACTTACACCCCACATCTGTATGGATAGAGAAAGCAAAATCCAAGACCGTTGAGCCCGCATGCAGACGCTTCAAATCACCTGTTGGAGTAAAGACATAGACACTTTGTTTGTCGGTATTCATGGCATTGCCATCCACACCTTTGTATGCCCAGTGCGCAGCGACACCCTTCTCCGCAACCTCGTCCATACGGCGCGTACGGATCTGCACCTCTACCCACTTGTCCTCTGGTCCTAGCACAGTGGTATGCAAACTCTCATAGCCATTTTCCTTAGGTACACTCAACCAATCACGTAGGCGCTTAGGATTAGGTCGATACATGTCCGTAATAATGGAATAGACTTGCCAACAATCCAGTTTTTCACGCTCTAGAGGGGAGTCTAGAATGATGCGAATAGCAAACAGATCATAGATGCGATCCACATCGCAATGCTGCGCCTGCATCTTATTGTAAATACTATGAATAGATTTGGGACGTCCTTTGATGGTAAACTCAAAACCGTTCTCCTTGAGTTTTTTCTCCAGCGGAGTGATAAATGATGCAATGTATGCATCACGCTGCGCTTTTTTCTCATTGAGCGCATGCGCTATATATTTATATTGTTTGTAGTCCGTAAACTTGAGCGCAAAATCCTCCATCTCCGTTTTGATGGCATACAAACCTAGTCTATGCGCCAATGGAGCATGCAGAGCAGAAGTCTCACGAGCAATATGACGACGACGATCGCTATCGCCTTCCTTATCCAATGCCCTGAGCACTTCTAGACGCTCTATTAGAATATCATATAGGACTTTATTGCTATCTTCTGCTGCCATTGTAACACAAAATTGCTTTTTTCGGCTGCAAAGTTACAAAAAAATTTGCACATATGAAAAAGAATTTGTAATTTTGCAGCAAATTTAGTGTTTTACGCGTAAATTAGTATAAAATCAATATGAAAACTTCAAAAATTATCATCACCGCATTGTTGGGAGTAGCTGTTATCTTTATGGCTTACATTTGTATTAACAGTGTTGTTACTCCTATCAAGTTTGAGGAAGCTCGTGTACAACGCGAGGCTAAAGTAATTAACAATCTCGTTAGCTTGCGTACCGCAGAGGCTCAATTCCGCTTGGACAAAGGCTATTTCACCGCAGATCTTGACTCATTGATTGATTACCTCAAGACCGCTCCTAAGAAAGAGGTATTTAAGGTTGGATCATTGACCGAGAAGCAATTGGAGAATGGTATGACCGAGACCAAAGCAGCTAAGATCCTTGAGCGTGCTCGTTTGAAAGCGCAACGCAAAATGAAATACCAAGGTGCTGACAGTTTGAATCTTCTTTACAACTACATCTGGGAGAATGACCGCGAAGTGAAAGCAGAAGGTCTACAAGGTTTCCGTCGTGACACCATCTTGACCAATATGATTCAATCATTGTACAAAGGTCAATATACAGAGGAGACTATCGGTGAGATCATTTATATCCCTTATACTGACAATGTTAAGTTTGAGGTAGAGACCAACAATGGTTATACCACTTCTCAAGGTATCAAGGTGCCTATCTTTGAGATTCGTGCTCACTACAACACTTATCTCCACGACCTGAACAACCAAGAGCGTGTCAACCTCATCGACAAAGAGGAGAAACTAGATCACTATCCTGGTTTGAAGGTAGGTTCTGTAGAGGCTCCTAACAACAACGCAGGTAACTGGGAGTAATTAGGTTATAGGCTATAGGTTATAGGCTATAGGCGAGGAAGATAATGAGAATTATTTCTGGAAAATTTAGGGGGCGTCGATTGATGCCCCCTAAAAATATAACAGCACGTCCTACGACGGATTTTGCGAAGGAGAGTTTGTTTAACCTCCTTACTAATCGTATGGATTTTGAGGATGTGGATATGCTAGACCTATTCGCAGGCACAGGAGGTATAGGTATCGAATTTATCTCCCGCGGAGCACGAGAAGTAACCGCAGTGGAAACGGCTCACACACAGCAAAACTTTATCATTGCTGCCTGCAAACAACTAGGAATAAATAATCTGCATGTCATCCGTGGAGACGTATTCAAGTATGTCAAGACCTGTCATATCCAATACGACTTTATCTATGCAGATCCGCCATATGATCTTGAGTTATTGCCTACTATACCCGATTTGATTTTTGATCAGGGATTATTGAAGGAAGGGGGATATTTTGTGCTAGAGCACTCCAAGAATAACAATTTCAGTCAGCATCCCCACTTTGTGGAAGAGCGCAAATATGGCAATGTACATTTCTCGTTCTTTCAGTAGGGACTAGTTGTACTAGCAGTACTAGCAATACTAGTAAGTCTAGTTAGTCTAGTGAACGGATTTTTTGTTCCCATTTCCAGGCACTGAGTAGTACCTCTTCGATAGGAGTATCAGCACTCCAGTTGAGCACTGTATTGGCCTTATCTGGTTTAGCCCATACTTGCTCTATATCGCCTTCTCGGCGACCGACAATCTGATAAGGGATATTCACACCCGTTACTTGCATAAAAGTACGAATAATCTCCAAGACGCTCAATCCGCGTCCTGTACCCAAGTTAAAGACTTCTACTTGCTCTGTTGGCAAACCTGACAACATCCGCTCCACCGCTTTCACATGGGCTTTGGCAAGATCCACCACATAGATATAGTCACGGATACATGAGCCATCAGGGGTATTATAGTCATCTCCAAACACCTTGAGTTCGGCACGCAAGCCAGCAGCAGTCTGCGTAACAAATGGTAGGAGGTTTTGTGGCACACCGTTAGGTAGTTCTCCTATCATAGCAGAAGGGTGAGCCCCGATAGGATTGAAGTAGCGCAAGATAGTAGCATGTAGCGTGCTATCTGCATGTGCTTGGTCACAAATGATCTCTTCGTTGATCTGCTTGGTATTGCCGTAAGGCGACAATGCCTTTTGTATAGGTGCAGTCTCATCTACAGGCAAATGTGCTGCATCAGGTTGCCCATACACGGTGCAAGAACTAGAAAAGACGATATGCTTAACATGATGCTTCTTCATCATTTCCAAGACCGTAACTAGAGACATTAGATTGTTGCGATAATACATCAGTGGTTGTTCCACGGACTCACCAACGGCCTTGCTTGCCGCAAAATGTATTACGCCCTCGATATCATTGTATCGAGCAAAGAGTGCATCCATTGCTGCGGTATCGCAGCAATCAGCCTGCACAAAATCAGGCGTACTGCCCACGATGGCAGCAATGCCATCGAGGACAGCCTGATTGGAGTTACTCAAATTATCTACTATGACTACGTCATAGCCTTTTTGCATCAACTCGACCACCGTGTGCGAGCCAATGTAACCAGTTCCACCTGTAACTAAAATACGAGCCATAGATAACTATAAGTTATGAGTGATAAGTTATGAGTTAAAACAATTTGTTAGGATATACACCTGCATCTACCAATGCTTGGATCTTATCTACAACCATTTGACGGTCGTCAGCGTAGGTAACACCAAACCATTTAGCAGTAGTATCAAGTACTTGGCAAGTAGCCTTACCAGACTTAATCATATCGTTAACCAATGTTGGGATATAGAACTCAGCCTTCAACTCTTGAGAGTTCTCGGTCAAGAATGCCTTGAAAGCCTCCTCTGCATAAGTAAAGTACTCAGGAGTGAAGCCCCACATGTTCATACTAACAGGAGTCTCGAAAGGAATCTCCACATCCACACCATTATCTTGGTAAACTACATGACCATTCTTGTTCTCGATAGCGGTACGCTCTACTACGTCGGTGAGGAAGCCCATCTTGTCGGTAGCACATACACCACGGCTAACTGTTCCGTGCTCGCTGAGGGTGTTGCCCACGCGATAACCAGCCATGCAGTATTTGCCCTCTTGACCATTTACCTCGAGCAAGAATTTAGCCATTACCTCAAATGACTCTTTACCATAGAAGTCGTCTGCGTTGATTACCATAAATGGCTCTTTGATAAGATCTTTCGCCATCAATACAGCGTGGTTGGTACCCCATGGTTTGGTACGCTCAGGATTACGGGTAAAGCCTTCTGGCAAATTGTCGATACCTTGGAAGCATACTTCGCATGGTACGTGATCAGCATACTTGCTGAGTACAACCTTGCGGAAATCCTCCTCGAAATCCTTGCGGATAACGAATACTACTTTGCCAAAACCGGCACGCATAGCGTCAAACACGCTATAATCCATGATTGTTTCA
>JAZQSZ010000178.1:0-4130 GCA_045630365.1 Paludibacteraceae bacterium
TGACACAAGCGATGGCAAGCAACAAAACCTGGCAGGAATGACTGAGAAAGAAGTGCGCTTATTGCACAGAGAAGTGGGTATGTTGTTCCAAGGTTCTGCTTTGTTTGACAGTATGACTGTACAGGAGAATGTGATGTATCCTTTGGAGATGTTTTCCGACATGAGCAAGGATGAAATGGTGGCGCGTGCACGATTCTGCTTGGAAAGGGTGAATATGCCAGAAAGGGCATTTGGATTGATGCCTAGTGAGATTAGTGGTGGTATGCAGAAGCGTGTAGCGATTGCGAGAGCCATTGCGTTGAATCCTCGTTACCTATTCTGCGATGAGCCTAACTCGGGATTGGACCCAAGGACTAGTTTGGTGATAGATAAATTGATTCAAGATATCACACGAGAATACAATATATGTACTATTGTGAATAGCCACGATATGAACTCAATTATGGAGATTGGCGATAATATCGTGTTCTTGCGCAATGGTGTGAAAGAATGGCAAGGAAGTAGGCACGAAATTTTCCATGCAGAGAATGAGGCATTGAATGACTTTGTGTTTGCGAGTGAGTTGTTTAAGAAAGTGAAGAGCGCAAACGGATGAAAAGACTATTATTGATATTGGCATTGGGTTGTGGACTATTGGCTATAGGTCAGAAACCAGCGCGAGTACCTGCATACCAAGGGGTCATTGAGCGCATACAACCCAACGGTGACACGGTGTATGTGCGGTTGCATGGAGACGAGAGAAGACATTGGATGACCCTAGAGGATGGGAAGACATTGGTCAAAGAAAACAAAAAAGGGTATATATGCTACGCAAAAAAGAAGAAAGACGGAAGGATCGTAGCGACATTGAAAAAAGTTAAGCAATTGCGGAAGTGATTGTAGTTGAAAGATTATAGTTTAAAGACAAGAATATGAAAAAATTAAGCATTTTAGTATTTATTTTTGCTATAGCGGTTGCGGCATGGGCAGTACCTGCTCGCAAGACCGGCGTGGTAGTAACACAACCAGATGGCAGCGAAATAGTAGTGTATCAACATGGAGATGAGCATTTTCATTGGCAGACCAATGAGAAGGGTGAGTGGTTGAAGTTAGACACAGATGGTTTTTACCGTGTGACAGAAGCCATGAGCGCAGAGCAAATAGAGGCGAAGCGAGCACAATCTCCTCGTCGTGCTCAACATGCGGCATATCCGCTAAATGTAGCACCTAGAGGATTGGTGATCTTGGTTAATTTTGCAGATGTTGCTTTCGAAACAGAGAAAGCAGAGATGGATAGTATGTTGGTAGGAGGAAACTACACCCGTAACTACTCATATTCCTACAAAGGAAAGACATACAATATCAGTTCGCAGGGATCTGCTCGTAAATATTTCCAAGACGCATCTAATGGACAATACAATCCACAGTTTGATGTGATTGGTCCTGTGACCGTAAGCAACAATATGTCGTACTACGGTAAGAACGATAGCCATGGCAATGATATGTATGCAGATAAGATGGTTAGCGAAGCATGTATATATGCAGATACTGCATTTAACGTAGACTTTACTCAATACGACAATAATAACGATGGATACGTGGATTTTGTGTTTGTCATTTACGCAGGTTACGGAGAGGCTGATGGTGCAGCAGCCAACACCATATGGCCACACTCATGGAATTTGCTAGCGGCAGGTACAAAATGCCAAGTAGATGGTAAAACCGTAGACTTGTACGCTTGCGGTAATGAGTTGGACTATTATTCCAAGAAGCACACAGGCATCGGTACTTTCTGCCACGAGTTTAGCCATGTATTAGGCTTGCCAGATTTGTATGTTACCAACACAGCTTCTCATACCACTATGAATGAATGGGATATAATGGATTATGGACCTTACAATAATGAAGGTAATACTCCACCTACTTTCTCTGCATATGAGCGTTTCTTTATGGGATGGTTGCAACCACGATTGATTGTAGATCCAGAGAATGTAGAATTGAAAGAACTTCAAGAAAGTAACGAGGCATTGCTAATCTCTTCGACCGACCAACATAACTTGATAGGTAATAATCCTGACCCAACCACTTTCTACATTGTAGAAAATCGTCAATTAAAAAGTTGGGATAAACATTTGCCTGGTCACGGTATGATGCTAACGAAGATACAATATAGTTACAACCGTTGGAATCAAAACACGGTAAACAACTCATCAAGCAAGATGGGTGTGGATTTGATTGAGGCCAATGGTAAGACAAACAATTCTGGTAAAGCTACCGATCTTTTCCCCGCAGGAGGAAGCCAATATTTAGGCATTGCAGAACATGCTATAGAGGAAATAGAAGAGACCGATGGTGTGATTACCTTCAAATACAAGGGTGGCGTAGAAGATCCAGATACAGCAGTAGACAACACTATATTGAATCAAAAAGTAATCGCCATCTACAATATTTTGGGTCAAAAACAAACGACAACCAACATAGAGGACTTGACCACCGGCACATATATTATGGTCACACCTGCTGGTAGTTATAAAATTGTACGCTAAAATGAAAATCATATCCTATAATCTCAACGGCATACGCAGCGCCATAAGTAAGGGGTTGTTCGATTGGTTGGCAGTAGAACAACCTGATGTGTTTTGCATTCAAGAAAGCAAGGCACAACCTGACCAAATCGATGTAATGACCATGCAAGAATTGGGCTATCACAGTTATATCCATTCTGCCGAAAAGAAGGGGTATTCAGGTGTAGCAATCTTCACGCGCACTGAACCGGACAAAGTGGTTGTGGGCATGGGAAATCCAAAATACGATTGTCAGGGGCGTGTCATTCGTGCGGATTATGGAGATGTGACCGTGATTTGTGTGTATATTCCATCGGGCGAAGCTGAAGGTCCGAAATACGAATATAAGATGGAGTTTTTAGAGGACTTCTTGGTGTGGATCAAGGAGTTGCGCAAAGAGAGACCCAACATCGTGGTGTGTGGAGATTATAATATTGCTCACAAACCAATAGACATTAACAACCCTAAGCGTCAAATAGGCGTGAGTGGATTCCTGCCAGAAGAGCGAGAGTGGTTAGATCGTTGGGAAGAAAGCGGAATGGTGGACACATTCCGAATGTTTGACCAAAGTGGTGAGAGATATAGTTGGTGGAGTTTTCGTGCGGGTGCACGCAAGAGGAATGTAGGATGGCGAATTGATTATCATTGGGTAAGTGGTCCTCTGCGCGAGCGCGTATTGAACGCAAAAATATTGGCAGAGGTGGTACACTCGGACCATTGTCCTGTTAGTGTAGAATTGAGTGTTTAGAGTTTAGAAATATGGATAAACTGAGAACGGAACATTTGTACAAGAAGTATGGCAAGCGTACTGTGGTAAATGATGTGAGTATTTACCTAGAGCAGGGCGAGATTGTAGGTTTGCTTGGTCCAAATGGTGCAGGTAAAACTACGACTTTCTATATGACTACAGGTTTGGTTTTGCCAAACAGCGGTAAGATATACCTCAACGACATGGACATATCATCTATGCCAATGTACCGCCGCGCAAAATTGGGCATTGGTTATCTGCCTCAAGAGGCGAGTGTTTTTCGCAAGATGAGCGTGGAAGACAATATTCGTTCAGTATTGGAAATGACCGATTTCACCCCAGAATACCAACAAGAGAAATTAGAGCAGTTGATTCAAGAATTTAACTTGGGTCATGTTCGCAAAAATATCGGAGACCGTTTGTCTGGTGGCGAGCGTCGTCGTACAGAGATTGCTCGTTGTTTGGCTATTGAGCCTAAGTTTGTCATGTTGGATGAGCCTTTTGCGGGTGTGGATCCGATTGCTGTTCAGGAGATTCAGGATGTGGTATGGCGCTTGAAAGACAAGAATATTGGTATATTGATTACCGACCACAATGTGGACGAGACATTGATGATTACTGATAGAGCGTACTTGTTGTTTGAAGGTAAGATTTTATTCCACGGAACACCCGAGGAATTGGCTGCCAACCCGATTGTTAGAAAGAACTACTTGGGTCGCGATTTTGAATTGAAAAAGAAGACAAGAAGTGAGGAGTAAATGGTGCTACATATTACTCATGATTCTAGTTGGCACTTCGTGTCATAAAGATATAGAACTCCCCCTTATTACGATGGATGA
>JAZQSZ010000179.1:0-4668 GCA_045630365.1 Paludibacteraceae bacterium
GAGCAAGGCAAAGTGACCATCCACGAGTTTGCCACCGATAGCAAGGGTGTTTTCCATGCAGCAGAACCTTTGCGCGAGCGCCAAATGGAGTTTATCGGCGCAAGTTATGACTGCGGTTATGGCGTAGATGACACTAGTCGCAAGGCGAAGTTCACTCCTGAAACCGAGAACGCTTCTCGCAGTTTCCCTGCCATCTTGGCTCGCTATTTCAATGCCGATTATATGGTTATCGCACACTCTGGTATGGGCGCTGCGCGTAACTATAATTCTAAGTTTGCGGGCTATCATATGCCTGACCGTTATTTGCAAACCTTTGATGAGGATTCTACCCTCCGTTGGAGTCCTGAGGGTACTGGCATAAAACCTGACATTAGCGTTATCTACTTGGGTGGCAATGACTTCTCTGTATCTATGCAACCATCCTATGAGAAGTTCCGTGACGGTTATTGGAGATTGATTCGCTCTATCAAAGACTACTACGGAGAGGATCATCCTGTGCTCTGCGTATCTAGCAAATCACATACCACCTTGTTGGATTATATGCGTGAGTTAGTCAACACCTGCCCAATGCCTAATGTGCACTTTTTGGCTACTTTACCTGCCTTGTATTTGAACACAGACGAAGACCAAGGCGCTAACTTCCACCCTAACTATTTAGGACACCAGAAGTTCGCGTATGCGTATATCCCATATATCGCTACGATTACAGGTTGGGGATTGCAAGATAATCCGGTGAAGTGATAAAAAAGAAGACTCCGCTACGGAGTCGTCTTTTTTTTGTTTAGGAGTTTAGGGGTTCAGTAGTTTAGGAGTACTCCTAGACAAGCGCGACTAAACATCTGAACAGCGAAGCGCGCCGTCCTCTAAACTTTATTTTGCTTCTTTGATGCAAGCCTCGTAGATGGCATTCACGATAGTTTGACGAAACTCCTTGCCCTTGATATGGGTGATACCGTTGGTCATGGCTACGATACCCCATTTGTCTTGAGGACTCCAGATCATCACGCTATATAATCCATAGGCATTGCCTGTATGACCTACGAGGTAATTACCAGGGGTATTGTATTTCTCATCTTTGATGAAATCGATAAATTCCCACAAACAGAGTCCATATTGCTCCTCGTTGGAGTTTTGCGCCATCCATACGGGTGTTTGCATGGTTTTGGAACTCTCCTCGGATATGATTCTCACGCCGTTCAATTCGCCATAATTCATGTGCATCATCATGTATGTCGCCAAATCATGAGCGGAGATTTTCACACCGCCTGTAGGCGAGAACATTGGAGCAGAGTATCCCATCACATAATCAGGCAAACGATGAGTTACACTAGCGTAGGCATTCGACTCTACGTATTGGTCATTGCTGCGGTGGTAGATACATGCAATTTTGGTCGTATCGATCGCATCGAGGTTGTGTCCGCCATGTAGTCCAAGAGGTTTAATCACGCTATCTTGCACATATTGGTCAAAGCGAACGCCAGACATATTCTCCAGAATTGCACCAGCGAGGTTGATGCCCATATTGGAATAGTTGTAGCCTTCGCCTGGTTTGTATTCGTAGTATGAATCCGCACAATCGCCTCCTACCGCAGGGTTGAGGTTGTCAAGCGTAGAATAATTCTCCTTGTCACGGATGCTGGCAGTATGCGATAGCACCATTCGTAGGGTGATAGGCACATCAGGATGGTGTGGGTTGCGTATTTGAAAACCGATCAAATCGCTCACATCGTCATCAAGAGAAATAATCCCTTTCTCTACCAATTGCATGAGGGATGTGGCAGTAAATGACTTAGAGATAGATGCAATACGCATCATATCATCGTTAGACAGAGGTGTTTGAGTCGCTAGGTCCTTGTATCCAAAGGATTGGTTGTAGATGATCTGTCCATCTTTGACTACGGCAGCAGAAACGCCTACGGCTTGAAATTCATCCATAACTTGCTGAATAGCCTGATTGGTGCGTTTCTCCATAGGAGAAGTACAACTTGTAACACATAGCATTGCCGCCAGTACAAAGAAAATGTGATTGATGCGCATAATTATACTAATTTGATTTCAATGCTGCAAAGGTACAAAAATTTTGTGAGATATGCAAGAGTCAAAACTTTTTTCTGGGAACTATATACATGTTGACACTAAAACCTCCTACTCGCCTTACGGCTCGAGAAATCTAAATAAATCTTATTTTCCCGATTACCCTCGCACTTAACACAGTACTCCGTAATAAATTACCTACGCTCTTCGTATCGGGAACATCCGATACTCATCACTAATCTTATGGAATGTGACGGTAACAATAAAAGTGTCAAGTGGTATATAAATCCTTTTTTCTTGTGATAGTGTGATATGGTGGAATAAGAAAGTTAGTTGCATAATTCTTTGAGCAGTTGGTCCAAAGTCTCTTGATTCTCCTCTTTCCATGCGCTACGGATAGTCAGGATTGGATATACGATTTGTATGTTTTTCATTGTTTCGAGAATATGGCACATCACTTTGCCTGCGGTGGGTGCCCAGGTGCCGTTTTCCACCAATGCCACTCGGCGAGATTGATATCCTTTGATGCTTAATTTGTGCAAAAAGGTGTGCATTGGAGGAAATAACCCTGCATCGTAACTAGAGGCGCATAGTACCATCTTATCGTATTTAAAGGCTTGACTAACCGCCTCAGAGGCATCCGAACGACATAGGTCAATGATCACAACCTCCTCGCCTCGTGCTCGTAGTTCTTCGGCTATCCGCTGTGCTACTTGCGCGGTATGCCCATGGATGGAAGCGTGGGCTACCAGTACTCCCGAACGCTCAGGTTGATAGCTACTCCATATCTCGTACAAGCACCATGCATCTTTCATTGGCGTGCCATCTAGCACGCAACCATGCAGAGGTGCTATAGTTTGGATATCAAAGGTTTGCGCTCTTTTAAGCGCTGCGCTCACCTGTGCGCCATACTTGCCACAGATATTGATATAGTACCTGCGGGCTTCGTCTGCCCAATTGTCGGGATGGGCGTTGTAGATGCCAAACGAACCAAAAGCATCGGCAGAGAAAAGGACCTTTTCTTCGGATATATAGGTCATCATCACTTCGGGCCAATGCACCATAGGTGCTGCAATGAATTGCAATGTCATTCCACCTAAGTCAAGCGAGTCACCTTGCTGAATCGTATGTGTATGAAGCGGTAGGAAACCAAACTGCGACATGTATTGCAAGGCTGCCTTACTAGCTACGATAGTGCAATCGGGGTATTGATTGAGGAATGCTCCGATAGATCCACTATGGTCGCTCTCCATGTGCTGGATAATGAAGTAAGAGGGTGATTGACCGTTGAGAACTGTTGCTAGTTGGGTGAGCCATTGGTCGGTGGTGCGACTATCTACGCTATCCATCACGGCTATCTGCTCACCTAGGAGGAGATAACTATTGTAGCACATACCCTCGGGCAGAGGATATTGATTCTCAAAGAGTTCTAAGGTTGGGTCATCACAACCGATATATTTGATTTTGTCGCTACACATAATGTTCGTTTTGCAGTTCTTCTACAAAACTCGTGCCGATAGAAAACGACAAGAAGACAATTTACAACAACGAACATAGACAACATATAATCAACAACTTGCGCGGCAATCGTACGGCTCTGCCGATCGTTCGAACGAAGTGAGATAAGAACTCCTCGAGCGCCTAGGGATCATTAAAAACAACAATAAAGACTATTTGATTCAACAATAAGGACAATTTTTTAATGAGGATATAATGAAATTAGATTATTCACTTCAAAAAATGACGTGAATAATGCGTTTTTTCACACCATTTGTTGCATATTTCAGAAAAAAGAAGTAATATCCATATAGCGAGCCATACAACCTAACAACCTAGCAACCTCACAACCTAGCAACCTCACAACCTAGCAACGAAAAATAAAAATTCACCCGCGCGCGTACGTGAGTTTTAAAAACAAGATGGTAGGTTGTGAGGTTGTGAGGATTTCAAAAAAAAGTGCTCGTTTTCTTGCGTATGTGCGTATTTTTTTGTATCTTTGCAGTCGCATTTATTAGCAGATTACAACAATATTATTAACCACTAAACTTGATAACTATGACTGTACATGTAGCATCGTTTTTAGAAAGTATCGGAGGGTCGATTGATAAGGATCATTACCTCCGTCCTCTCCCTGGCAGACCAGGTTATGCTGCCTATTGCCACAAACCCGATTACTCCAAGAAGAAGCGCAAAGAGATGTCCGAACGCCCTATGGTGAAGGCGTTTAGCCAAGTGTCTACTGAGGCAAGTGCCATCCTGCGTGATCCTGTACAACGCGAAGCGTGGGCAGAGAAACATCGTGCTGCCTTGCGCGAAGCCAGCAGACATCAGCGCATGCCTGACGAAAAAGGGAAGCCAGTCGTGCCTGCACGCCTCTGCGATTTTGTAAGAAAGGAACTAAGCAAATCTAACTCATAATTCTTAATTCTTAATTCATAACCCCTATCTGCCAATTGTTTGCCCTCTACCTGCCACCTATCTGCATTGGAACCTCATTGGAATCTGATTGGAACCTCATTGGAACCTCATTGGAATGTCGTCGAATGATTACCGATACTTCTAACCATAATCGCCTTGAGATCATCCGTATGAAATTTACCAATTAAAACCCTACTTCCGCTTGGGATTTTTGGG
>JAZQSZ010000180.1:0-6692 GCA_045630365.1 Paludibacteraceae bacterium
GGACTAATATGAGTAACGATAGCAGATGGGGCAAGCAATATTCCCCACGACACCAATATGGTTCCCACATTGAGCAATATCCACCATCCCCAAGGGAAGGCCACGGATACATAACTTACATAATAAGTGGCAGCCTCTAGAGGTATCATATGTGTAAAATATTGCAGCATACAAAGACCCAAACCTAGCACATTACCTATCAACACACCCTTACCTATCAACATCAATGCCTGATAAATAAACACTCGTCTAACAAATCTATTATCCGCTCCTAATGCTTTCAACGTACCGACTAAAGATATGCTATCCATAATCAATATCACCAATCCCGTAATGATACTAAACCCTGAGACACAAAGCATCAGAATGATAATAACCACCACATTCATATCCAACAAGTCCAACCATCCGAAAATCTGCGGATTCAGTTGCTGCAAGTTTTGGGTATAAAAAGCATTGCCCTCTTTGTCTAAACGATTGGCAGTGGCAAAATAGACAGCATCCGTAGTTTCGTCCAAATGACGCAAGTCATCTACAATCACCTCAATACCAGACACTTGATCGACATCCCATTCATTCAAACGACGAACAACCTCTATATCTCCGAGCACAAACAGCTTGTCCATCTCTGTCATACAAGTGTTGTACAATCCTACGATATAGAGCTTTCTCACCCGCAAATCATCTTCGATAAAATAGCACAATATCGCATCGTCTATATCCAAAGAAAGCATCGATGCCAACTCCTGAGAGACTAAGACCTCATTCGCTGCTTGAGGTTTTCGTCCCGACACTAAGTTCGCTTCAAAATAATCCCAATAATCCGTTCCCTTGAAGATCACTCCATGAAACGCACTATCGGTTTTTATGATACCTGGTTTGGATGCAAAAGTAGATACCGAATGAACATGTGGAAGAGTGCTCAATGCAGTCAGCAGAGAATCCGTAACACGAATAGGTTCAAGTTCATAGGTGGAATTATTATCAAAGTTCACCACCTGAATATGACTACCAAATCCCGCTACTTTTTGTGCGATTTCCTGCTTAAAACCAACCACCACACTTATCGCCACAATCATCACCATCACACCGATAATGATGCCACCTAGTGCTACTCGCACAGCAGGACGAGAAGAACGTTGATTATTCTCCTCTGAAAAATAGAGTTTTTGGGCTATTTTCCATTCTGATGAGTATGTAGCACCTTTTTTTGGCATAATTTTTGTAGATAGTTAGATATGATGCGTTGTTTTTTTATAGTTAGTTTTATAGTGGTAGCACTATTAGCCCTTGCGCAGAACCATCATCCTCAGCGCACGGCTACCGATATTGCTCGCAAACAAACCGAGATGTTAGTTCGAGAACTAGAGATCACCGATAGTGTTTTGCGCGATACGCTTTTTCGAATGCATCTCAAGTATGCCGAAAAACGCCAGAGCGAAAACTATACACGCGCCGATGTGCTTCAATGTATGTTACTCATGCAAGAGGAACTCAAAAATATCCTTCCTGCAGAATTATACGAGACATTTATGAATCGCCAACTCAATCACGAACCTCGTTCCCCACAGAATCCGTGCAATTGGATTGCTCCTCATCCGCATCATGGCGAGAGAGCACCCCAAACTTCAGAAGCACCTGATATGCCACCACCGCCATCAGAGCACCTACCATAAGTCCGCCTAAGATATCCAAGGGGTAATGCACTCCAAGATACATTCTACTATAACAATTGACAGCCACCCAAAGCATCAAGCCCACGGTGGCTATTTTTTTGTGCCAAATCAACGAGAACAGCAATCCACATGCCATCGTATTAGCCGCATGGCTACTCACAAAACCGTATTGTCCACTCCTGTAGCCATTTACTAGATGCAGTACACCTTCTAATTCGGGTACGCGCGTGGGACGGGGGCGAGCCACAAGGTCTTTTAAGATACCTGAAGCTATAAAATCCGATAGTCCTACCGCAGCAGCGATTGCTATTATCATCACCACACAAACTGGCACTTTCTTCAACCACTTTGTTGTATTATTTGCGGTTTGGCGATAACGCCATACCAACAAACCAATCAGCAACAGATATAACGGAATCCAAGTCTCCTTCGCCGAAACAATCCACATCAGCCTATCCGCCCATGGTGCATGCAAGCCGTTGATAGCCAATAGGATTTGGGTATCGATATGTATTAGTTTCTCTAACATCTAGCTTCTAACAGCGTAGCGGTCTAACATCTAAGTTCTAACCTAATCCTCGTTCAGCAATACTGCCGTATGGCATGCTACCACACCCGCAGTCTCTGTGCGCAAGCGCGAACGACCTAAACCTACTGGCAAAAAGCCCTCACGAAGAGCTTGCTCCACCTCTTGCTCAGAAAAATCACCTTCTGGACCAATCAATATCAGCACATCCCTACCCTTGCGTAGCGCATCTTTCAATTCACGCTTCTCATCTTTGTAGCAATGGGCAATAAATTTATCCATATCCTGTGCCTCTTTGCCATACTTCTGCATCAGACTTGCAAAATCTGTCAGTTCATTCAGTTTAGGCAGATAGGGTGTCAATGATTGTTTAGCAGCAGACAGGATAATCTTCTCCAATCGGTCATTGCGCAGATTCTTACGCTCCGAGAAGCGGCACAACAATGGAGTAATCTCATCCACACCAATCTCTGTACATTTCTCCACCATCCACTCCAATCGCTCGATATTCTTCGTAGGAGCAATCGCCACATGCAAATAGATATTATGCGTTTTCTGTTGTTTCTCTTGGGATATTACCTCAAACTCACAATGACGAGGGTGCGGATTGGTGATACGCGCATGATAGGTCGTACCACGCCCATCGGTCAGCAGTATCTCATCGCCACGATCATAGCGCAACACCCGCACACAGTGTGCAGACTCCTCCTCACTGAGAAAATGACTCGTCTCTATATCTGGTGTATAAAACAAATACATCTTAACTCTCAACTAAAGTTCACTTTCCTTCATGCGCTCTGCGTTCTCGGCTACTTGCAGTGCATCTATCACACCTTGAATCTCGCCATCCATAAAAGCCGTAAGGTTGTATATGGTATACCCTATACGGTGGTCTGTGATTCGTCCTTGTGGATAGTTATAGGTGCGGATTTTAGCCGAACGGTCACCCGTACTTACCATCGTTTTACGGCGAGCAGCAATATCATCGATATATTTCTGATGCTCCTTATCGTATATTTGCGTACGCAGGCGTGCGAGCGCACGCTCTTTGTTCTTTGGTTGATCACGGGTTTCCGTACATTCGATCAATATCTCTTGTACCTCGCCGGTATTTGGGTTTTTCCAATTGTAACGCAGACGCACACCTGATTCTACTTTGTTGACATTCTGACCACCAGCACCACCCGAACGGAAGGTTTCCCACTTGATCTCACCCTCGTTAATGTGCACTTCAAACTCATCTGCCTCAGGCAATACTGCCACTGTTGCTGCCGATGTATGCACACGACCTTGTGTCTCGGTTACAGGAACGCGTTGTACACGATGCACACCTGATTCATATTTCAGTGTGCCATATACATTTTCGCCCGACACATTGAAGATAATCTCCTTAAATCCACCCACAGCACCTTCTGAGAAACTACTTACTGTATGTTTCATACCATGAGTCTCAAAATACTTGCTGTACATGCGGTACAAATCACCTGCAAAAATAGATGCCTCATCGCCACCTGTTCCTGCACGAATCTCCATCACCACATTCTTGCCGTCCTCTGGATCTTGAGGGAGAAGCATCAGTTTCACTTCTTCCTCCAAACCAGGAATCTGTGGTTCCAATTCATCAATCACCTCACGAGCCATCTCACGCAAATCGGTATCTGACTCATTATGGAACAAGAACTTAGCTTCTTCCAAGTCTGTAACTGCTTTCTTATATTTCTCTGCAGATGCCAAGACACGCTCCAAATCACGGTACTCACGATTGAGTCGTACATAACGTGCCTGATCTGCTATCACCGATGGATCTGTAATCAGCAGACTCACCTCATGAAACTTAGCTTCAAGACCATCTATTCTTTCTAATATATCCATATGTATATGCTATCTTTACTATGTGATTACTATGCTATTACTCTGTGATTCATATCCTATGGTTCTACCATTGCAGCATCTTGCTCCGCCCAATATTCTTCGGTAAGCACCACACCTTCGGAAATCAATTTTAGATTCTCCACAAACCGAACCAATCGCCAGTCTATTGTCTCGCTATAGACTTTGCGCGAGATAAATATTCTAAAGAACCATCCAAATTTCACATGCACATCCATCGCCAATTTAGCCTGATTCTCGCCTTCTGGACTAACATGAAATGTACCATATGCCTGTTTAATCAATGTGCCGGCATAATGGATATCCACTCTCACATCTCTACGCTCACTTGCCATAGTATCCACCACCGAACTCTCTATCACCACATCCTTCATAAAAGGTTTTTCATCCACCAACACATCCAACACCAATTTACTGTAGTGTTCCTCGGGTACATAACTCGACTCTTTCCAAATAAGATAAAACGCATTCTTCTTTTTATCCTCCTGCTTTCCTAATCCCACAAAAAAACGCTCCGACAACACTTCCGGATTGGTTTGTAGGCAGTATATCATAGAGTCTACTGTCTGATTACATGCTACCACCGATGTATCCACCACCGTCTCATAAGTAGTATGAAACATACCCTCCGAGAGTCTGGTCAACATCGTTAGTAATATTCCTAAAATTATCCCCATACCCCATTTTTTGTTTTTAGATGTGTGGCATTATTTCTAATTTTTAAATTATATTTCCAATTTAATTTCATTTTTAGTAACCAAAACAATCCCCAGTGCTGAAAGTCGCCGTCTCTGCTTGGTTTTTTCTTTTTTGTTTCGACATAATAATGTATCATTTCGTGAACAAGTACATTTTTTAATGTTTCTTCAGTCCATAATATATTTTCATCGATTTGTATTTCATGTCTTACTATTTGCAGTACTCCGTCTTTACGTCTCCATCTTGAACAATATTGTCCTGCTAAATTTCTTGTGTTAATAATTGTAAAAATCGGAACCTTGGGGAGTTTGTTATCGAAATACAATTGGTTGTATTCTATAAATTTTTCCTTCAGATATGCTTTGTCTATTTGTATAATATTATCTTCTCGTGTTAACATATTATTTTGTAAGTTACTCATCTTAACTCTCGTACACGAGCTCTGCGAGTGATCGTTCGAGCGAAAGCGAGATAAGAACTCTTAACTCTCGTACACGAGCTCTGCGAGTGATCGTTCAAGCGAAAGCGAGATAAGAACTCTTAACTCTCGTACACGAGCTCTGCGAGTGATCGTTCGAGCGAAAGCGAGATAAGAACTCTTAACTCTTAACTCTCAACTCTTAGCCATCAACACGCGTTCCATATTCTGTTCTCTATGGATCAGCTGCACCTCTACGCCATACTTCTCGTTGATGTGCTGTGCCATTTTCTCCGCGGCATATACAGAGCGGTGTTGTCCACCGGTACAACCAAAGGAAACCATCAAGTTTTGGAATCCACGATCCATATAACGCTTCACAGAGAAGTCCACCATTTGATAGGCCTCCTCCAAGAATGGCAGTATCTCTCCATCTTCCTCCAAGAAGTCTATCACTGGTTTATCCATACCGGTAAAGAACTGATAACGCTCGTATTTACCTGGATTATTGATTGCGCGGCAGTCAAACACAAAACCACCACCATTGCCCGAACCATCAGCAGGGATACCTTTCTTATACGAGAAACTATACACACGCACCACCAATGGTTTGCGCATACCAACCTCTTTGAATTGCTTCATCTCGGTCATATTCTGCAATACCTCAATCAAGTATGGATAGTCTTCACTCGCGTGTTTCAACAAATGACGCAGGTTATCTATTGCAAACGGAATGGATTGCAGGAAGTGAGGTTTCTTCTCAAAATATCCTCTAAAACCGTACGCACCTAATACCTGCATTGTACGGAAGAGCACAAAATGCTTCAAGTTCTCATAAAACTCTTCGCGGTCTACAGGCATATAGTGTTGCAATTCATCAATATATTCTTCCACCAACTCCTCGCGCAAGTCTGGATGGAAGTTCGCTTTGGCTTGCCACAAGAAAGATGCCACATCATAATAGACTGGTCCTTTTTTACCACCCTGAAAATCAATAAAGTAATGCACCACCTCCTCCTCGCCTTTCCCCTCTTCGCCTTTCGCCCCTCTTTCCACCACCATCACGTTGCGTGATTGGAAGTCGCGATACATAAAGGCACTCATCTTGCTTTGTAGCAGGATATAGGCCAAACGCTCAAACTCATTTTCCAGTTTATCCTCTTGAAAATCCAAACCCGTAGCCTTCAAAAAACAATATTTGAAGTAGTTCAGATCCCAGAGAATAGAGCGCAAATTAAATTCTGGTTGAGGATAACATTGATTAAAATCAAATTGCTCGGCAGCCATCACTTGTAGTTTAGCCAATCCGCGCATGGTTTTGCGTAGCATTTCTTTTTCAGTCGCAGAGAACACACCTGTCTTTCTACCTTCTGCGATAAAATCAAACAACAAGGTATCCCCCAAGTCTTCTTGCACATAATTCATCTCATCATCGCTTACAGCAAGCACTTGAGGTACATTCAGTCCCTTCTGCATAAAGTGC